>DATEFT010000489.1:0-4225 GCA_035280505.1 Blastocatellia bacterium
ATCCGCCACAACAGGCACATCTCGTAATATCGCCGGTTGAGCTGCTCATCGTCTTCAATCACATAATCGATCCAGCGTCGCCTTGGCGACGCTCTTCCGATGTTCATCCAGTTCCCGGCCGGCGCGGGCGTCGGTTTCAGCCAGGCAACGGTCAAAGAGATCCACCGCTTCATCGATCGTTTCAATCAGCGCCTGAGACAGGAACGCCACCAGGACCGGATAGCGGCGTTCCTCCGGCATCCGCTCCAATGCCTGATTGGTCGCGCGTTTCCCGATCCGCGCCAGCAATTTCAGGTGGTTCGGATTGAACGCGCCTAGTTCCCAGGCATCCGCGCCGAGATCACGCATCTCGACGATCTTTTCCAGAGTGGCGAGGATCGCCCCGGCGGAGGATGAAGTCGCGCCGGTGCGAAACCGGGTGAGCGGCGTCAGGCCATGCTTCTCATCGACCGCCAGCAGTCCGTCGAGTTTCTTCCGCGTTTCCTTGCTGAGCAGCGGCGCGAGCTTTCGCCAGGTCTCTCTCCGCGCTTGCTGCCGTGCTCTGGAGACAGCGCGCTCCAGCCGCGTCACGGTGGGGCGGACGAACTTCAGAGCGCGCAATCGTTCGGATAACAATTCCAACAGTAGCGTTGGGCGATCGTGTTCCATCGCTCGATCGAGCAACCAACTCTCTATCTTCTCCCATTCGACTTCGTCGGGGGAGCGGAAGCCGAGATAGCGTGCTATTTCGCCGGCATGATCGTTGCGGGTATGTCGACGCTTGCCATATTCGGCCAGGCTTTCGGACGGCACATCAAGTTGATGAGCCAGAAATTCGACCGCGGCTTCAGGCGCACTGCCGAAGTCGCCGGGAATAAAGCCGAGAAAACGCAGGGCGCACATTTGCAGTGCGATGCCGAGTTGTCCGCCAGCGCTGTAATGCCGTTTAACGAAGCGCCGGTCTTCTTTGGTGAGCGTGAAGAAGGAGATGAGATCCGTTTCCGGAAGACTCGAGGGAAAACGGACGAGCCGCTCACGGTCGGCCGCACTCAGCCAGTTGATGGGCATGTGGGGAGCCGCTCCTGAAGTTCACTCATCGTAATCGAGGAAGTTCACCGCATTCTGATCGAGATTGTCTCGCCCGTGATCATAACGGGTGACGGTTTTAGGGTCTTTATGTCCTGACATCATTTGCACCTGGCGATAGCTCAGCCCTTTGTCGAGGGCGCGTGTAATGGCGGTCCGCCGCAGGTCGTGAGGCGAGAGCTTGCCGAGGCCGCAAAAGTCTCCCCACCGCGCCACAATGTTCCAGGCCATCCGAGTCGAGAGAGCGCGGTCAAACTCCAGGGTGCGCCAATTGACGAGCGGCTGGAAGAGATAGGCGTTCTCGCCGTCGCATCTCAGATTACGGCGCCGGTTGCCGTCCAGCTTCAAGTACTCTTTGATCGCCGCTCGCACTTCATTGGGGACCGGCAGTGTGCGCTCGCGTCCGCCTTTGACCTTGACTTTGATGATCCAGCGTCCGTGGCTCCATTTGAGTTGAGAAGCCCTCAGGGAACAAACCTCCGACACTCGGAGGCTCAAACGCAAGCAGACCAGCAACAGCGCATAATCACGCGCGCCGTCAGTTCGGCTGCGGTCAGGACCGGCGAGCAATCGCCGGGCTTCCTCGGGCGTCAGCGCGCGCCCGGCCAGTTCCTCGGGCAATTCCGGAGGGGGGACGAGTCGCGTGGCGGCCGGATTAAGCGTGACCACACCGCTTGAACGTAGGTATTCATAGAAAGACCGGACCACCGCGAGTTTGAAAGCCACGGTGTTGGGTCTTTGGCGCTTCTTTAACAGCGAATCACGCCAGGCCAGGACCTGCTTCGGCAAAATCTCGGCGGGATGCCGGTTCTTAAAAGCCGCGAAGAATTCATTGACGATCCGGCGGTATGCGCGACGCGTATGCTCCGAAAGAGATTTGTCATAGAAATCATTCGCCAAACGGTGATCGAACTGCTGATCGGCAGCAGCGATCGAGGAAGGAATCGAATCCTTGTTTTGCCTGACCATCGAGAAACACTCCTTGAGCTCCGATTGCTTCAAAAGCACAATCCTTGAAATTACAGTGAGAAGCGGGACATGATGGGTCCGTATGATACTGAATAGAGTTATAATCGGAAATATCATCTTCAAAGGCGTGGAGCGATTTTACTCTGAGGATCGTCCAGAAAACTCTCTGCGTGGCCATACCAATACTGCGGCAAATCAAGATGACGCCGCGTTGAGTTGGTCTTCAGAGGTTCGATCAAGCCGCGCTTATCGCGTAGCTTTCCCTGTTTGCTGAAAATGAACATCTTCAGCGAGTGCCTGCCGTCACTCATCCTTGTTTAAGATGTGCCGCGTCGATGCCCTTGCCAGCCAGCAGAAAACTGTGGACAATGTGCTGGCGGCAAACGGCTCAGTGAAGCCGCGCTCGCAGGTGAAGCGGATCGAGTAAGGTTTTGTCGTGCGACGGCCGAAGCCGGACTTTCTACGGTTGTCGAGGCGGCCTTGCGCGAAGGTACTCACGGCCTGATTGATACATTGGCAGTGATGCCTGTCCCATCCTCTACCGCCAATTAGTGCGGAAGGCCATACCGATTCGACGTCGATTTTGACCACGCGCTGTCCGTTCAAATCGGAACGATCACCTTTCCCGGCCACACCAGGCTTTTCCACATTTTCAGTTTTCGACAGACAGTAGGCAGTTGTTGGTTTCAATTCTCATAACCGCATCAATCTATCCCCAATCTATCCCCATTGGCAGTTTTCATTCTCGGTTGTCGGCGTGTTGAACCTGACGCCGGAGAGAAAATAAGAACGCAGAGAAAAACGATACACCGCTTTTTCCGCACCTTGAGCATCGGCTACTGAAAACTGTCCCATCTGAAGACCATTTCCAAAGGAGAACCGTATGAGGGGAATAATCTATGTTTGGTCGATCGCGGTCGTCATGGTCGTGGGCGCCGCGGTCTTCGCCCAGGCGCCCGCTCCGGCGCCCGACCTGACGACCGCCACGCTTGAGGAGTTGATGAATATCGAGATCACCTCAGTCTCGAAGAAAGAAGAGAAGCTCTTTCGGAGCGCCGCCGCCATCTATGTCATCACTCAGGAAGAGATCCGCCGCTCCGGTCTGACCAGCATTCCTGAACTGCTACGGCTGGCTCCAGGGCTGCAGGTGGGGCGGATCGACGGTAACAAATGGGCGATCACCTCGCGCGGATTCAACGGCCGGCTCGCCAATAAACTCCTGGCCTTGATCGATGGGCGCAGCCTCTATTCGCCGGAGAGTGCCGGCGTTTACTGGGAAGCTCAACTCTTGCCGGTTGAGGAGATCGAGCGGATCGAGGTCATTCGTGGTCCCGGCGGCACGCTCTGGGGAGCCAATGCCGTCAACGGCGTGATCAACATCATTACCAAGCATGCCGGGGATTCACAGGGCGGACTGCTGACGGTGGGCAGCGGCTCCGAGGAACAGGGGTTCGTCAGCGCCCGCTACGACACGAAGATCGGCGAAGAGGCTTTCTATCGCGTCTATGCCAGATACTTCAAACGGAGCGGCCTGGTCGATTCTATCGGCCGTGACGCCAATGACGGGCAGACAGCGGCGCAGGGAGGGTTTCGCCTGGATTGGCAATTATCAAAGCGGGATACACTGACTGTTCATGGCGACATCTACGATAGCCACCTGCGGGAGACTTCAATCGTCGCCTCGCTTTCCGCCCTCTTCAAGCCACCCAGCAATACCCAGGGCGAATTCATGGGCGGCAACGTCACGGGGCGCTGGGCTCGCGCCATCTCAGATCATTCCGATCTCGCTCTTCAAATCTACTTCGACCGTTCACGCCGCGAGGTTTACGACCTCGGAGAACGATTTGACACCTTGGACGTCGACCTTCAGTACAATCTTCATCTTGGACGGCGGCAGGAGATCGTGTCGGGAATCGGTTACCGGTTGATCGCCGATCGAACTAACACCAATATCGGCACTCCGGTTCAACTGGACCCGAAAGCGCGAACCGTCCAGATCTTCAGTGGCTTCGTGCAGGACGAATTCACGTTGATCAAGGACCACTTACGGCTGACGCTGGGCTCCAAGCTGGAGCATAACGATTACAACGGCTTCGAAACCCAACCCAACGTCCGGCTGCTCTGGACGCCAAGCGCGCATCAGGTGGTATGGGCGGCCGTTTCGCGGGCCGTCAGAACTCCGACCCGCAAC
>DATEFT010000490.1:0-5731 GCA_035280505.1 Blastocatellia bacterium
CCGCGGCGGGCGGCTCCCCGGCGGCAACGTCACCCCCAGATAGAACGTCGGCTCCCGCTCATCCGCCGGCCGGAAAGGCTTCAACCGCCCGTTGGCGGGTGATTCGAAGACGAAGTCATTCTCGGCCCGCAGAACGATCCGGTCGGCGCTCACGGTCCCGGCATAGCTGATCGTCATTGAACTGATGAGGGGAGGTTTGAAGCTCGGAGCTTCAACCACGACGAAGCCTTCGCTGCCATTGATGACCCTCTTCTCGTACCGCGCCTCCTGACCGTAATTGCCTCCGGTCAACCGCACTCTCAGCCACGAGCTGGAAACCCCGTTGAGCTCCCTGGCCACGGACGGGCCGGGCAGTTGCAACTTGACCTCCGCGTCTCCGCTTTTGGTCAGATCGGCGGTGTTATCCTGCACCTGGCCCGCTTGCGGGGTCCCGGCCGTCGGCTTCAATGCCTGCCAGCTCTTGCCGTCCCAGAACTCCCAGGTCAATTTCGGCTTGCCGTCGGTCTGAACCTCGTTGGCGATGTGGAGCTTGAGCGTGATCCCGGCGCCGGCTTGAGAGAAGGCCTCGCGCTGCCCGATCAACCAGGCATCGCCGAGCTTCGGCTTCTCGCCGAAGGGAGCGAAGATGGTGCTCGGATCGATCGCGAATTGATTGGTGAATGAGCGCTCCACCGCCACCTCCGCGCCGATCTCCCCGGTCAATTCACAGGCGGTGATCGTCGGCAGTCGCTCGGCCCGCACCCGGCCCTCCCGCTCGACCGGCGAGAGCGTGATCGGCGTCAGCAATCGCCCGCGCACCCATCGGCTCTCGACTCCCGCCACCCGGCTGGGGTCGATCGTGGGCAGGCCGCCGAAGTCGAAGGTTCGCAGCTTGTCGTCCGTGATATCCGCCAGCGTCTCGATCTCCGTCCATCCCGCGGCGTCCCGGCGTTCCCATCGAATCTCCAGCTCATCCGCCACGGCGCGATCGAAGCTCAACTTCAACTGCACCTGGGAGAGATGGGCGAGATTGAAGAAATCGAGGTCGCCGAGATAGAAGATGTGATCGATCGGTCTCTCCGGATCGCCCTCGAAGAGGGGCCGTCCGTCCGCGACCGGCGCCGTCAGCAGCGCTCCGAGGTCGGCATACAGATCCTGTTCCGGGTCCAGCACGAAGAGCGCATCCAGTTGCGCCGCCGTGACGACCAACTGGCGTTCGGTCTCGTACAGGACCGGCTCCGTCTCGCCCTCGCCCGGCGGCGCGGCGACCCGGGTGCCGGCGGGCACGATGCCGTCCACCGGGCTGCCGGCCGCCAGCGAGAAAGTCAACGGAACCCTCGCCGGTTGGGGCGGCAACAGCGCTCCCCCCAACAGGTCCAGGAAGGCGAGGAAGTTCTTCTGCGGCGCCCGATTGAGCCGTTGAATGATGATCTCGGCGAAACGCGAGAAGATGCCGATCAGCGCTCCGCTCATGCCGGCGGCCTGGCCGGACGCGTCCACCTCATTCCAGGCGGGCGCGTAGACTTTCAGCAATCGCTGCACCTCTTCGGCGATGTTGCGCGCGGTGCGCGGATCGATTTTGGGCGCCTCGGTAGTCATCAGCTTCAGCTTCTTTCGAGATAGAACGGATAGACCAGATTGAAGACATTGTTGGTCGCGCGCACCTCGTAATCGACGGTGATGAGCAGGGTCTCGCCGTTGTCCTGAACCTCGACCTCCACCTCGCGGACATCGATCCGAGGCTCGTTGAGCAGCAGCGATTCGCGCACCTCCTGCGCGACCCGGCCGGCCGTGGCGGGCGAGTTCAGTTCGAAGACCAGGTCATAGATGCCGCACCCGAAATTGGGGCGCATCACCCGTTCGCCACGGGCCGTGCCGAGGATGATCCAGATCGACTGGCGCACGCTCTCTTCATATTCGGCCTGGCGGATGGCGCCGTGGCCGTCCAATCTGACCCCGGCCTTGCTCTCGAGGTCGGCCGGGTCGATATCGAAGCCCCAGCCGACGCCCAGAAACGATTTCGGCATGTCCTGTCTCGCTCCTTCGCTTCAAATCAACCGATGAAAACGGTGCCGACCGCGACCACCTGCCCGACCGGCAGATCCGCCGGATCGTTGCACGTCTCGGCGATGTCGTTGTGCCGCGCCGCCTGCTGGCCGTTGATCTTGACGGTCGGGCTTCCGATCTTGATCGTGGCCTGGTTGGTCGGCGGTTTCTGAAAAGAGGTGCCGGGCGGCGTCGGAAGGTGCGCGGGCGTATTGTCCGCCGTGCTGCCCACGGTGGCCGCCGGTTGACCCATGATGTTCACGTCGCCGCTCAACTGACCGTTGATGATGCCGCTGAACGGATGCGGCAGCGGAGTCGGCACGAGCGCGGGTCCCGACGGCACCATCACGATGTGCGTGTCGACCGCCACGATCCGATCTCCCTGTTTGGCCGCCGGTTGTCCCATCTGATCAGTTGATATTGACCGTCGCTCCCTTGATCGTCATGGTCGCCTCGGCTTTGACATCCATCTTGGCGCCGGCTTCGATCTTGGTATCGGCGGACGAGTTGAGTTCGATCTTCTGCGCGTCGAGTTTGATCGTGCCTTTGGAGGCCGAGAGCACGATGTCTTGGTCGCTCGTGATGGTGATCGTGTTCCGCGTGGTGTCGAAGACGATCCGGTTCTTCTCGCTCTTGTCCACGATCTCGATCTGCTCTTTGCCGGCCTCGTCATTGAGCTTGATCGTGTGGCCGCTGCGCGATTTGATGAGCCGCAGATTGTTCTTGCCGTCCTGGTTCTTGCCCGGCGGCGGCTCCTTGCCGTTCCAGAGCGCGCCGAGGACGTAAGGGAATCGCACATCGCCATGCTCGAAGACCACCAGCACCTCGTCGTCGACCTCCGGCAGAAAGTAGATGCCGCGCTCTTTGCCCGCCATCGGCGCGGCGACTCGCGCCCAATGGCTTTCGTCCCGATCACTGAGCCAGGGGAACCGGACCTTCACCCGGCCCAGACTGTCGCCGTCCTGGTTGTTGGTGACGATGCCCACGACCACGCCGTAGATCCGGCCCGCCTGCTCCTCTCGTTGCGCCTTGTCCAGCAAGCCCTGAAAGAGTCTCATGAGGCATTCCTCCTCACTGCAAAATGGGTTTGATAGCCGCGTTGCAGCGTGTAACGATGAACGGTGCCGGTCACGTAATACTGTCCGCTGAAACGTTGGCCCACGCCCTCGATCTTGATCACCTTGCCGACCCGCAGATCGGTGCGCCCGTAACAGACGCCCTCGCCCGCGATCAGGTCGAGCGCGAAACGATTGAGGCGGGCCTTGGCCAGTTGATCGGCCTCGGCCTGGGTCATGACCGGTTGCGCGCCGACCAGTTCCGCCGCCGCGCCGAAGGCCCCCTGGGCGATCTGGCCTCCGCTCTTCTGCCCACCCATGGTCGAGACCTCATCGCCCGTCCTGGCCTTGCCGACGATCTCCTGCTTCTCGCTCACGCTCCAACTCCGCACCGCCACTTCGCTGACCTGTCCCATCGAAGTCAGCCGCGGATAGAACTCCAGCAGCTCATTCTCCGGCGAGAGAGTCAGGGCCGCGCCCTCGGCGTTGGCCACGGGCCGGAAGAAGAGCGTCTTATCGACCACCACCACTTCGTACTCGATCCGGCGCGCGCGTTCCCACAAAAACTCCAGGTCGGTCTGGTTGGCCTGCAACACGTAATCGTGCGTGACCCGGCTGTCCTTCACTTCGGCGGTCAAACCGGCCTCGCGGGCGATCCGCGCGGCGAGATCGCTGTCCTTCTGCCCGGTGAAGGTGCGGGTCTTGCGGCCGCGTTGCAGACGATGGCGACGGTCGTACCCTCGCACCGTCAGGCTCGGCAGCCGGTCGAAGACGAACTCCGGCTCCAGCCCGGTGATCTCGCCGCTGAAAATCACCTCCGTTTCGCTCGTATAGCCCAGCTTGATCTCGACCGCGCCGCCGACCGCAAACCGTTGATCGTCGATCCAGGAGAGCGCCTGTGCCGGGGCATTCCCGCCGGACAGCTCGATCGAGAACATCCCCGGCAGTTCCACGTCATCGTCGATCGTCACGCCGACGACAAAGGCCATGACCTCGATCGGCAGCAGGGCGCTGTTGATCTTGATCTCGACGGTCGGAACCAGCGGTTGATCGTGCTTCGCTACCGGCATTGGTCGATGCTCCTCAGGGCAGTTCGGGAATAGTCAATCGTTGGCCGATCCGGAGCCGGCGCGGGTCGTCCAACCGGTTGGCCTCGGCGATCAGCCGCCAGAGCGTCGCATCGCGGTAGACCTCGGCGGCGATATTGGCCAGCGTGTCGCCGCGCTTGACCACGCGCGTGGTCAGCTCCGGATCGGTCTCGCGCTTGTTCTTCTCCGGATCCAGAACTTCGGTAAACGTGAGGTTGAGCGTGGCCCGCAACGCTTCCCCCGTGCTTTTGAAGAGCGTGAACCGTTGCGTCAAATTGCTGACCACGCCGATGAAGGGGAAATCGGCGGTCACCTTTCCGCCCCAGGCGATCTTGACCGTCGGCGGCTGCTCCAGATCCCGGTCGATCCGCGTCAGCTTAACGATCCGGTCGGTCTCTTCGCGGACGTCTTTCTGCCGGTTGCTCGGTTCGGTGATATCGAAGAAGAGTTCCAGCGAAAGCTGGCGGCAGTCGCCCCCGCCGAAGGTCAGCGGCGGGGCATCGAGCCCACGCACGGCGCTGGCGTTCTCCGTCTTTCCGTTCGAGCCCGTCGTCCCGCTCTGCGGCTGATTCCATTTGACGTTCTTCGTGATCGTGTAGGAGTTGGGGTTGAAGAGGACGGTGATCTTCCTGGCCTCCAACAACTGACCCTGCTTCGAGAACGGCGTGATCGTCAATTTCTCCATTACTTCATTCCCCTCCGCTCACGTTCGACCGTGAGCTGGCGTGACAGCAGGCGGCCCACCTGTTCGGCCAGTTGCCCCAGGTCGAGCCCGCGGTTCGGCGCCGCCGATTCGGGAGGCGCCGACGGCGGCATCGGACTCGCCGTCGTGCCCGGCTCGCTGACGGGGCCGTTACCAACCTGGCGCGCGACCACCGGAGCCTGGGGCGTGACCGGCACCGCCTCGATCCTCAAAGGCAGCGGCGACCCCGGGAATCCCGGGCGCCCGGCCGCCGAATAGCCGCCGAAGGTCTCGCTCCCCGCGCTCTGGCGCCAGATCATGTGAGATCTCGCCGCCGAGATCCGCTCGGGCGGAATCTCCGCCGCGACGGCCATCCGTGGACTCTCGATCGCGCTCGCCGTGGGCGAGGTCAGCGGCGCGGCGGCTCCGGTTTCGATCCCTTCGACTTCGAGCCGCCGTTGGACGACCGGCAGCGCGGGCGCCAGCGGCAACGGAGCCTCGGCCGAGACGGCCGAAGGCCCTGTGGATTCGACCTGCCCTCCGACCTGAGATGCCGCAGTCTCGCTCTCTCGGCGCAACTCAAGGCGGGCCGCGGGGGCCATCGAACCGCCCTGCGCGCCCTGCAAGCCGGAGCGAGGGCCGGTCCGCCAAACTCGCGCCTCAGCCGAAGGAATCCCGGGCTGGTCGAGTTCACGGCTTCTGGCCAGGACCGGGGGCGTCGCGGAGATCGCGGCCGGGGGCGAGGCGGCCGGTCCCGGGTCGGCCATCCGCCGATCGAGAAGGCGCCCGGTCGGCGGCGCGGCACCGGTTGAAATGAAGTTCTCGGCTGCGCGCGCGGGCGCGGAGAGGCTCGACGGTTCGCCGATCGAAGGTTCCGGAGG
>DATEFT010000491.1:0-10148 GCA_035280505.1 Blastocatellia bacterium
CACCCTCCGGATCAATCTGCCGGCGATTACCTTGCCCGTCGGCCCCCCGCTCGTGCCGACGCTCGTGGGCAACCCCAACACCAGGTCCGAGGAGCTGCGCGCTTATGAGTTCGGTTACCGCCACCAACCGAGCAAGAAGCTATCGTTCGACCTGGCGACCTTCTACAATCTTTACGACCGGCTGCAGACCATCGAACCCGGCCAGCCCTTCTTCGAGCCCGCGCCGGGGATCCCGCACCTGGTCCTCCCGCTCAATTTCAACAAGCTGTCGCGGGGCGAGACCTACGGCGCGGAGCTCTCGGCCAATCTGGACCTGAACTCGCGCTGGAAACTTCAAGGCAGCTACACCTTTCTGCGGGAACAGATCCATCTCTACCCGGGGAGCCACAGCGGGACGAGCGAGGCCAGCGAGGGCGAGAACCCGCGGCACCAATTCCAGGTCCATTCCTTCTTCAAGCTGCCCCGTAATTTCGAACTGGATGCCGCCCTCTACCGGGTCTCGCGCCTGTCAAGCGTGCAGATTCCCGGCTATACGCGGCTCGATGCGCGGTTCGGATGGAAGGCCGGGGAGAGCTTCGAGTTGAGCCTGGGGTTGCAGAACCTGCTCGACGACCGGCATCCCGAATATAACAGCCAGATCATCGGGGCCGTCACGAGTCAGCCCAAGCGCAGCATCTATGGAAAGGCGGCCTGGAGATTTTAGATGAGGCTTGGACCCGGACGCCGAACCAGGAGCATCAGACCGGCGCAACCCTCGACACGGTTGCGCCGGTTTTGCCGTCCCCGCCGCTGGCGGCTGCTGCCGCTCTGCGCGGCCTGGATCGGCCTGGCGGTCGCCGCCGTCTGGGCGCAGAACCCTCCCCCCGATCTGACGGCGGTCAGTCTGGAGGATCTGATGAGCATCGAGGTCACCTCGGCCTCGAAGAAAGAGGAGAAACTCTTTCAGACCGCCGCCGCGATCTACGTCATCACCCAGGAAGAGATTCGCCGCTCCGGCCTGACCAGCATTCCCGAACTGCTGCGCCTGGCCCCGGGCCTGGAGGTGGCGCGGATCGACGGCAGCAAGTGGGCGATCAGCTCCCGCGGCTTCAACGGCCGCTTCGCCAACAAGCTGCTGATCCTGATCGACGGGCGCAGCATCTACTCGCCGGAGTCGGGCGGGGTCTATTGGGAGTCGCAGAATCTGCCGGTCGAGGAGATCGAACGGATCGAGGTCATCCGCGGCCCCGGCGGCACGCTCTGGGGCGCCAACGCCGTCAACGGCATCATCAACATCATCACCAAACACACCATCGACACGCTGGGCGGATTGGCGACGGCCGGCGGCGGGTCCGAGGATCGGGGATTCGGCAGCGTCCACTACGGCAGCCTGATCGGACAGCACGCCTCGTATCGCGTCTATGCCCGATATTTCAACCGCCAGGGGCTCGCGACCGCTTCGGGCCTCGACGCCCGGGACGAACAACGAGCGACCCAGGGCGGGTTCCGCCTCGACTGGCAAGCCTCCGAACGCGACGCCCTGACCGTCCATGGAGATCTCTACGACAGCCACCTCCAGGAGACGTCGAGCGCGCTCTCGCTCGCCGCGCCCTTTGCGCCGCCCGCCCCCTCGCCGAGCGGGCTCTCCGGCGGGAACGTGCTGGCGCGATGGAACCGCGTCTTTTCAGAGAGTTCCGATCTGGCGTTCCAGTTCTACTTCGATCGCTCGCGCCGCGAGACCCGCGACGCGGGAGTCAGAATCGACACGTTCGACCTCGACCTCCAGTATCGGTTCGCTCTCGGCCGGCGGCAGAATCTGACCTCCGGACTCAGTTACCGGCTGATCGCCGATCAGACCAACAGCAACAGCGGCACGCCGGTCCAGTTCAATCCGAAAGCGCAGCGGGTGCAGATCTTCAGCGCTCTGGTCCAGGATGAGTTGACGCTGATCAAAGACCGGCTGCGGTTGACGCTCGGCACCAAGGTGGAACACAACGATTACACCGGCTTCGAGACGCAACCCAGCGCCCGGCTGCTCTGGACGCCGAGCGGCAATCAAACGATCTGGGCCGCGGTCTCGCGCGCGATCAGAACGCCGGCCCGCGTCTATCAGGGGCTCCGGATCAATACCGTGGCGATGCCCAATCCCGGCGGGCTCCCCACCATCATCGCCATCTTCGGGGACCGCAGCACCAGCTCCGAAGAGTTTCGCGCCTACGAGCTGGGCTACCGCGTTCAGCCCGGGCGCCGGCTCTCGCTGGATCTCGCGACCTTCTACAATTTCTACGACCGGCTGACGGCCTTCGAGCGCGGAACGCCTTTCCTCGAGGCCGAACCGCAACCGCACCTGCTGGTGCCGTTCGTCTTCAACAACGCGCTGCGCGGCGAGAACTACGGCCTGGAAGCCTCCGCCAACCTGGAGCTCACCAACCGGTGGAAGGTTCGGGCCGGATATTCATTCCTGAAATCGCATCTGCGCAGCAAGCAGCCCGATCCCTTCGATCTGGCGGCGCGGTTCGGCGGCGCCAGCCCGCAGCATCAATTCCAGTTTCATTCCTACTTCAGACTCCCTCGCGGCTTCGAACTGGATGGATCGCTCTACCGCATCTCCCGCTTGCCGGCGCCGCAAATCCCCGGTTATACGCGGCTGGATTTGAGGCTCGGCTGGCGAGTGCGCGAGAACCTGCGGTTGAATCTGGGGCTGCAGAACCTGCTCGATGACCGCCACCCGGAGTTCAATAACTATGACGTACTGGTCGTGCCGAGCCAGGTTAAACGCAGCATCTATGGGAAGGTGGCCTGGAGGTTTTGACCGAAATTGCCGATACGGGAAGTTTAGGGAGTCATTCATATCGCTCCATCCCGAGTTTAGCGGCTCCGTTCAAGGCGCACTTTTGAGTGAGATTCAATGTCGCAGCTTCGGAAAGGCGGCCTGGAATTTTTAATGGGGGGGACAACTCCAATCGAAATTGGCAGTGACAGCAGACCGGGCAGGAGCGCGGCCGGACGACCGGCTCTGGGCCGGCGTCCGCTCTGGAGCTGGCTGGCTCGCCTGACCCTGATCCTGGCGTTGGCGCTGGCCCCTCCGGGAGCCTCGCTGGCCGCTCAGGCGCCCAGCGAGTATCAGGTCAAGGCGGCTTTTCTCTTCAATTTTGCGAAGTTCATCGAGTGGCCTCCCGAAACGTTCACGCCGGGCAATGCCCCGCTCATCCTGGGGGTCCTGGGCGATGACCCATTCGGCGACATCATCGATCAGACCATCAGCGGCAAGACCGTCAACGGCCGGCAACTGGTGGTCAAACGATTGAAATGGGGGCAGAACCTCAAGGAGTGTCAGATTCTCTTCATCAGCGCCTCGGAACGGAAACGTCTGCCTCAGATCTGCGAGATGCTCAAAGGGGCGAGCGTCCTGACCGTCAGCGAGGTGGAGAAGTTCGCGCAACAGGGCGGCATCATCAACCTGGTTATGGAAGAGAACAAAGTTCGGTTCGATATCAACACGAACGTCGCCGAACAGGCGCGGCTCAAGATCAGCTCGAAGCTGCTGGCTCTGGCCAAATCGATCATCGGCGAGCACCGCGCGGGGAGGAATTAAGAATGCAGGCGTTCAACAATCTTTCCATCAAGCGCAAGCTGACCCTGATCATCATGTTGATCAGCACGGTCGCGTTGCTGCTGGCCTGTATCTCGTTCATCTTTTATGACCTGATCATCTCGCGCAAGGCCATGGTTCGGGACCTGGCGACCGTCGCGGAGATGGTCGGCACCAACAGTTCGGCCCCGCTTTTGTTCTACGACCCGAGTTCCGCCAAGGAGGTCCTGGCGGCCCTCAAAGCCAAACCGCAGATCGTCTCCGCCTGCATCTACGAGAAGAACGGCAAACCCTTCGCCAAGTACCTGCGGGGCGACCCGACCGGCAACTTCACGCCGCCCGCCCCCCAACCGGACGGCAGCCTGTTCGCCGCCGACCGCCTGGTGCTCTTTCAACGGATCGCCCTCGACGGCGAAACGGTCGGCGTGGTCTACCTGGAGTCCGATCTCCAGGAGCTGCACTCCCGTCTCAAACGATACGCCGGAATCCTGGTCATCATCATCTCGGCCTCGTCCCTCATCGCCTTCGGACTCTCCTCCAAGCTGCAACGCATCATCTCCGAACCGATCACGCATCTGGCGCTGGTCGCGCGGGTCGTCTCGACCGAGAAGAACTATGCGCTCCGCGCCACCAAGAACGGCGACGACGAGCTGGGCCTGTTGATCGACGGCTTCAACGAGATGCTGGGCCAGATTCAGGCCCGCGACGAGGAGCTGCAGCGCAACCGCGAACTGCTGGAGGAGAAGGTCGCGCTCCGCACCGCCGAACTGCGCGCCGTCAACTCCCAGTTGACAGTGGCCAAGGTCAAGGCCGAAGAGGCCAGTCACGCCAAGAGCGAGTTCCTGGCCAACATGAGCCATGAGATCCGGACCCCCATGAACGGCATTCTCGGGATGACCGAACTGATGCTCGACACCGAGCTCAGCCTCGAGCAGCGGGATTACCTGGGCATGATCAAGAACTCCGCCGACTCGCTGCTGACGGTCATCAACGACATCCTGGACTTCTCCAAGATCGAGGCGCGGAAACTGAGCTTGGATCCGACCGGCTTCGAGTTGCGCGAATGCCTCGACGAGACGATGAAGGCCCTGGCCTTGCGGGCGCATCAGAAGGGGCTGGAGCTGACCTGTTACGTCAAACCCGAGGTGCCCGACGAGGTGATCGGCGACTCCGCCCGCCTGCGTCAGATCATCGTCAACCTGACCGGCAATGCGATCAAGTTCACCAAACAGGGCGAGATCGTGATCGAGGTCGCCAGCGAGTGGCAGGTCGGGGACGAGGCCTGCCTGCATTTCATGGTGCGCGACACCGGAATCGGCATTCCCACCGAGAAACAGGCCCAGATCTTCGAGGCCTTCACCCAGGCCGACGGCTCGACCACCCGCCAGTACGGCGGCACCGGGCTCGGCCTCACCATCTCGATGCAGTTGGTGACGCTCATGGGTGGGCGCATGTGGGTCGAGAGCGAGCCGGGGAAAGGCAGCACCTTCCACTTCACCGTCTATTTCGGCATCCAGCGCAACCAGACCCCCAAGGCGGCGCCGGCGGACCAGAACGCGCTCGTCGGGTTGCGCGTGCTGGCGGTCGACGACAACGCCACCAACCGCCGCATCCTCGAGACCACGCTCTCCGGCTGGGGCATGAAACCGGTCACTATCGCCAGCGGCCCCGCCGCGCTGATGGCCATGTACGAGGCCCGCGACGGCGGGGCGCCGTTCGCGCTGGCCCTCCTCGATTGCCAGATGCCGGAGATGGACGGCTTTATGCTGGCGATGGAGATTCGCAAGCGGCCCGGGCTGGCCGACACGACCATCATCATGTTGACTTCCGCCGATCAGAACGGCGACAGCGAACGCTGCCGCGAACTGGGGTTCGCCGCCTATCTGACCAAACCGATCCGGCAATCGGAGTTGCGGAAGAAGATTATCGCGGCGCTCCAGAAACACGCCCCCGCGCCGCCCACTCCAGCGCCGGAGGCTTCGCCGACGGCCGCCGCCGATTCGGAAGGGGGCCTGCGGATCCTCCTGGCCGAGGACAACGCCGTCAATCAGAAACTGGCCATCCGCCTGCTCGAGAAACGCGGCTATACCGTGGTGGCCACCAGCAACGGACGCGAGGCCGTGACGGCCCTTCAGCACGAACGCTTCGACCTGATCCTGATGGACATCCAGATGCCGGAGATGAGCGGCCTGGAAGCCACCGCCGAGATCCGCCAGCAGGAGCAGATCACCGGAAAGCACATCCCGATCGTGGCCATGACCGCCAACGCCATGAAGGGTGATCGCGAACGTTACCTGGAGGCCGGCATGGACAACTACGTCTCCAAGCCGATCAAACCGGCGGAGCTCTTCAAGGTCATTGCGGAGGTGGCGCCGGCCGCGGAGAAGCCCTCGGCCGCCTGAAGCGCCGACTTTGGCCATCGATCACCGCCTCGAGGGCCGATTCATGAGAGATGCGATGAGATTACAGAACACGCGCCTGGTATCGATCGCCCTCAGCCTGTGCTGGCTGGGGCTGGTGGGCGTGGGCCTGAAGATCATCTGGAGATACGAACAGACGCCGGGGACCTCCGCCGCGCCGCCCGCGTCCTGGCCGGCCGAGAGCCGGGTTGAACGCGCGGCGGGCCGCCCCACGCTGATCATGCTGGCGCACCCGCAGTGCCCCTGTACGCGGGCCAGCATCGGCGAGTTGAACCGGCTCATGGCGCAGAACCAGGGACGGTTGGAGGCGCGAGTGCTCTTCTATCACCCGCCGGACTTCTCCTCCGAATGGGTCGAGTCGGATCTCTGGCGCAGCGCCGCCGCCATTCCCGGCGTGACCGTCGCCCACGATCCGAACGGAGTCGAAGCCCGCCGCTTCCACGCCGCCACCTCGGGGCAGGTCCTGCTCTACGACGCGGGCGGACGATTGCTCTTCGAGGGCGGAATCACGGCGTCGCGCGGCCATCACGGCGACAACCTCGGAAGCCGGTCGATTACGTCGTTGCTGTTGGGAGGCGCGGCCGAGGCCACTCGAACTCCGGTCTTCGGCTGTTCGCTGTTCGCTTCGGACGGTGCGGACCGGGAGGAGACCCAGTCATGCAGACCGTAGCGACGACCGTCTACAATGTGAAGACCACCATCCGGCGCACGAACGAACTCTTCAGCGCCCACCAGCAGCAGTTGTTTCGCAGCACCGACCGTCTGTTCGCGGGATTGATGCTGGCCCAATGGTTCGCCGGAATCGCCGCCGCCTACTGGATCTCTCCCCGGAGCTGGACCGGAACCGCCAGCTACACGCATCCGCACGTCTGGGCCGCGATCGGGTTGGGAGGCGTGATCAGCCTCTTTCCGATCGCCCTGGCCCTGATCTGCCCCGGCCGGGCCTCGACGCGGCACGCGGTGGCCATCGGGCAGTCGTTGATGTCCGCCCTGCTGATCCATCTGACGGGCGGCCGGATCGAGACCCATTTTCACATCTTCGCCTCGCTCGTCTTCCTGGCCTTCTACCGGGACTGGCGGGTGCTGATTCCGGCCACCCTGGTGACGGCGGCGGATCATTGGATCCGCGGGGTCTTCTGGCCGCAATCGGTCTATGGAGTGCTGACGGCCGACGGCTGGCGATGGGTCGAACACGCGGGCTGGGTGCTCTTCGAAGATATCTTTCTGATCTTCTCCTGCCTGCGCAGCACCCGCGAGATGTGGAACATCGCCGAACGGCAGGCCACGCTGGAGACGATCAACGAGACCATCGAGCGCCAGGTGCACGATCGAACCGCCGACCTCAAGGCCAGCGAAGAGCGGTTCCGCACGCTCAGCACCGCCGCGCCGATCGGCATCTTCCACGCGGCCGCCGACGGCAACGTGACCTACATCAACCCCTACTGTCTGGCCCTCACCGGAATCACGGAGGAAGAAGGGCTGGGCCGGAAATGGGTCAGCGTCATCCATCCGGAGGATCGCGCCATGGTCGTGGCCCGCTGGGAGGCGTCGGTGCGCGACGGCCACGAATATGCCGGCGAGTATCGCCTGCTGAATCGAGACGGCAAGACCCGCTGGGTTCAGGTCCGCGCGACCAACGTCTTCTCCAACGACAGCAAATCGCTGGGCCTGATCGGCAGCGTGGCCGACATCACCGAACGCAAACAGGCCGAAGTGGAACTGAAGCGCGCCAAGGAGACGACCGACGCCGCCAACCACGAACTGGAGGAGGTCAACTACCAGCTCACCCAGACCATCGAGGCCGCGCGCAGCATGGCCGTGGCGGCCGAGGCCGCCAATCGCGCCAAGAGCGAGTTCCTGGCCAACATGAGCCACGAGATCCGGACCCCCATGAACGGCATCATCGGGATGACCGAACTGACGCTCGACACGGAGCTGACGTCCGAGCAGCGCGACTTTCTGGGCATGATCAAGACCTCCGCCGATTCGCTGTTGACGATCATCAACGACATTCTGGACTTCTCCAAGATCGAGGCGGGCAAGCTCAGCCTGGATCCGGTCGATTTCGAGTTGCGCGAGTGCCTGGAGGAGACCATGAAGAGCCTGGCCCTGCGGGTGCGCTCGCGCGGCCCGGAGATGATCTGCTATGTAGATCCTGAGGTGCCGGACGGAGTGATCGGCGACTCGACCCGTTTGCGGCAGATTCTGATCAACCTGGTCGGCAACGCCATCAAGTTCACCGAGGAGGGCGAGATCGCGGTCGAGGCCGCGCTCAAGTCGCGGACCGAGGATGAGGTCGAGGTGCATTTCACGGTGCGCGACACCGGGATCGGCATTCCCGCCGAGAAACAGGCCCAGATCTTCGAGGCCTTCACCCAGGCCGACGGCTCGACCACCCGCCAGTACGGCGGCACCGGGCTCGGGCTCACCATCTCGATGCAGTTGGTGACGCTCATGGGCGGGCGGCTGTGGGTCGAGAGCGAGGTCGGCCGGGGCAGCACCTTCCATCTCACCATCGGTTTCGGGTTGCAGCACAACCCGGTCAAAAAGTTCGAGCCGCCGGGACAGATCAGCGTCACCGGCCTGCCCGTGCTGGTGGTCGATGACAATGCCACCAACCGCCGGATCTTCGAAGCCATGCTCTCCAACTGGGGCATGGAAGCGGCGGTGGTTGACGGCGGGTCCGCGGCCCTCATGGCGATGTATGAAGCGCGGGAGGCCGGCAGCCCCTTCACGATCGCGCTGCTCGATTGCCAGATGCCGGAGATGGACGGTCTCACGCTGGCCACTGAGATCCGCCAGCGGCCGGGGCTGGCCGACACCATCATTATTATGCTGACCTCCGCCGGCCAGGACCTCGACAGCAAATGCCGTCGCGAACTCGACCTGGCGGCCTGTCTCAACAAACCGGTCCGTCAATCGGACCTCCTGAACGCGATCATGACCGCGCTCAACCAATCGGCCGCCACGACCCAACCGGCGCCGCATCCGTCGCCGGCCATGCCGGCCGAGGCCGATCGCCGGCTGCGGATTCTGCTGGCCGAAGACAACCTGATCAACCAGAAACTGGCCATTCGCCTGCTGGAGAAGGAGGGTTACAGCATCACGGCCGCCAATAACGGGCGCGAGGCCATCGCCGCCCTCGGGCGCGAGCCCTTCGACCTGGTGCTCATGGATATTCAGATGCCGGAGATGGACGGCCTGGAGACGACCGCCCTGATCCGCCGGCAGGAAGAGACCACCGGAGAACACCTGCTGATCATCGCCATGACCGCGCACGCCATGAAGGGCGACCGCGAACGCTGTCTCGAAGCGGGCATGGACGGTTACGTCTCGAAACCGATTCAACCGGCGGAACTGTTCAAGGTCATCGCGGAACTGACTCCGTCGCTGGCCGGCGGGAATCCGTCTCTGCCGATCAATCGGCCCTCTCTGGAGGTGAGGCGCGGGCAATGAGAGACCGGAGCGATTACGGAACCAGCAGCGAACGCGGAACCCGCGCCACCCCTCCGGCGGGCGGGCGGCCGCCCCTCCGTCTCCGCTGGTTCCGTCATCTGATCCTGACCGGCCTGGCCCTGGCGTTGAGCGCGCTCGCGTTCCCGCAGGATCGAGGCCGAGAACAGTCCTGGCACAACATCGACGCCTGGCAACAACCGCAGGGGCTCCCCCAGAACAGCGTCTATGCCGTGCTGCAGACGCGCGACGGATACCTCTGGATGGGGACCAAGGGAGGCATCTCCAGATTTGACGGCGTCAGGTTCACCACCTTTGACGACGCTCGACAGCACGAGCTGCCGGACAACGAGATCTGGGCGCTGGCCGAGGGCGCCGACTCCAGCCTCTGGATCGGCTCTTACGGCGGCGGCCTCACACAGTTCAAGGACGGGCTCTTCACGACCTACACGGCCCGGGACGGCCTGGCGCAGGACTTCGTGGCCGAGCTTTGCATCGGGCGCGAAGGCGAGATCTGGATCGGAACCGACGCCGGGCTGAGCCGCTTTAAAGACGGGCGCTTCACCAACTACACCACCCGGGACGGCCTGATTCACAACACGATTCGGAGCCTCTACCTCGACCGCGACCAGAGCCTCTGGATCGGGACCCAGGGCGGCGGGCTTCATCAGCTCAGGGACGGAAAGATCTATCCCCAGTCGATC
>DATEFT010000492.1:0-17786 GCA_035280505.1 Blastocatellia bacterium
TACTATCCCCGGCACCGGCTCGCCCTCGGCCACCGCCGTCTGAGCATCATCGATCTCTCGTCGCGCGGGCGACAACCGATGAGCAACGAGGACGGAAGCCTGCGGATCAGTTTCAACGGCGAGATCTTCAACTATCGCGAACTGAAGGCGTCGCTGGACCATTCGCGTCATCGATTCGCCTCGGAGACCGATACCGAGGTGATTCTGCATCTGTACGAAGATCGCGGCGTCGAGAGATTCAAAGCGCTGAACGGGATGTTCGCCCTGGCAATCTACGATGCCGAAGCCGAAAAACTGATTCTGGCGCGGGACCAGCTCGGCATCAAGCCGCTCTACTATACCGAGGCCAACGGCGCTTTCCTGTTCGGCTCCGAGATCAAAGCCATCCTGGCGGCCCAGATCTACACGCCGGAGATCGATTGGCAATCGGCGCACGATTTCTTCTCGTTCCTGTACGTGCCCATGCCCCAGACGATCTTTCGCGGAATCTTTCAGCTCCCGGCCGCCCACTGGCTGGAATACGATCTGCGCGCGCGCCGGATCTCCAGGCTCGAAAGATACTGGGGTGCGGCCGAATGGGGCCGGAGACCGGTTAAAGGAGGGCGGCACCGGCGCGACCTGCAGGCGGAGTTGCGCTCGCTGATGGCCGATGCCGTCGCCAAACAGCGGCTCAGCGATGTCCCGCTCGGGGCCTTTCTCTCCGGCGGCATCGACTCGAACGTGATCGTCGGATTGATGGCGGAACAGGCGTCCAAACCGGTCAAGACTTTTACCGTGATCTTCGCCGGAGAGAATCCGGACTATTACGACGAACGCGAGGAGGCCCGGCGCATCGCCCGCAGATTCGCCACCGAGCATCACGAGCTCTCGATCGATCTCTCGCATCCGGAGGAGATGTTCGACCTGGTCGAGTATTTCGATCAGCCGTTCGGCAATGCGACGCTCTATTTGACCTACCTGCTCGCGGGCCGGGCTCGCGAATCGGTGACGGTCGCGCTCTCGGGCGCGGGCGGCGACGAATTGTTCGGCGGTTATCCGCGCTATCGGGCGGTGCAGGCCATGCGATATCTGCGCTGGGTCCCCCGCCCGGCGGCTCGCGCCGCCCTGGCCGCGCTCTCGCAATACCGGGACGATTTCGCCGACCGGCGCTTACATCGCCTCCGCGCCTTGCTGGAGGGGCTCGACGGCGACCCGGCCCGGCAATACCTGAAATGGGTCTATTATCTCGATGAAGAACGCAAGGCCCGGCTCTTGAGAACTCGGCCCGGCGACCGGCAGGCGTCGCATCGCATCTTGCAAGCCAGGCTGAATCAGATTCCGTCATCGTGGGATGACGGCAACCGGTACTCGTACCTGGACGTCGAGACATTCTTGCCCGACAACCTGCTCGAATACTCCGACAAGATGAGCATGGCCCGTTCGCTGGAGCTGCGCGTGCCCTATCTGGACCCGCGCCTGGTCGAGCTGGCGTTCCAAATCCCCTTTCACCTCAAACTGAAAGGATCCGGGAACAAGCTCATTCTGCGTGAAACCTTCGCCGACCTGATTCCGGCGGAGAACCGGCGAGCGCCGAAGAAAGGGTTCAACGTCCCGCTCGGGGCCTGGATGAGGACCAAACTGGATCGATACTTTGACGAGCAACTGCCGCGCGGCTATGTGGAGCGCGAGGGAATCTTCAATTACGACTACATCTCCCACCTGCGCGATGAACACCGGCGCGGGCGCCGCGACAACGCCTATGAACTGTTCTCGATCCTGACCTTCGACACCTGGTACCGAAAATACATGATTTGAGATTTGAAATTTGAGGCGAGATGAAGCAAGTCATTCAAAATTTCCGCTCCGGACGGCTCAAAGTCGACGAGGTGCCGGAGACCATCTGCCAGGCCGGCGGCCTGCTGGTCGATAACGTCACCTCGCTGATCAGCGCGGGCACGGAGAAGATGGTCATCGACCTGGCGCAAAAATCGCTGCTCGGCAAGGCGAGAGAGCGGCCGGATCTGGTGCGGCAGGTTCTCAACAAGCTCCGGCGCGACGGCCTGGGAAGCACGTTGCAGACCGTCAAAGCGCGGCTGGAGACCTCGCTGGCGCTCGGCTACAGTTGCGCCGGGACGGTTCGCGAAACCGGCCGCGGCGTCGAGGAGTTCGATCTTCACGACCGCGTGGCCTGCGCCGGAATGAACTACGCCTCGCACGCCGAGACCGTCTTCGTCCCGAAGAACCTCGCGGTCAAGATTCCCGAGGGTGTGAGCTTCGATGAGGCCGCTTTCGTAACGCTGGGCGCGATTGCGCTCCAGGGAGTGAGGACCGCGGAGGTGAAACTGGGCGAAACGGTGGCCGTCATCGGCCTGGGGCTGCTGGGACAGTTGACCGTGCCGATTCTCAAGGCCGCCGGTTGCCGCGTGATCGGCATCGACCTCGACCCCGGCAAGATCGCCCTGGCCCGCGCTCACGGAGCCGACCTGGCGCTGGCGCGTGACCACGGCGTCGAATCCCTGGTCACCGAGTTCACCGAGGGTCGCGGCGTCGATGCCGCGATCGTCACCGCGGCCTCCAGCACCAACGATCCGATCGAACTGGCGGGCGCCATCGCGCGCGACCGGGCCGTGATCTCGGTCGTGGGCGCGGTCGGCCTGGAAGTGCCGCGCAAAATTTACTATGAGAAAGAGCTGCAACTTCGGCTCTCGCGCTCTTACGGACCGGGACGTTACGATCCGCAATACGAGCTGCAGGGGATCGATTATCCGATCGGTTATGTCCGCTGGACGGAACGCCGGAATATGGGCGAATTCCTGCGGCTGGTCTCGGCCAAATCGATCAGGCTCGATCAATTGATCACCCATCGATTTCCCATCGAACAGGCGGAGCACGCGTACGAGATCATCTCCGGGAAACGCCCGGAAGAGTATCTGGGCATCCTGCTGACCTACGAGGAGAGGCCGCACGGCCGCTCCGGACCCAGAATCGTCCGGCTGGACAATCGTCGCCACACGGCGACCGGCAACGTGGGCAAGCTGGGGTTGATCGGCGCGGGCAATTTCGCCAGGAGCGTGTTGCTGCCGCGGCTGGCGCGGGTCTCGAATCTGCATCTGGTCGGCGTCGCCACCGCCACCGGGCGAAACGCCAAAACCGTGGCCGAGCAGTATGGATTCGGATTCTGTTGCACCGATTATCAAGACCTGCTCGCTCACGATGAGATCGACACCGTGATCATCGCGACCCGGCACGACACGCACGCCCGGATCGCGGCGGAGGCCGTCCGCGCCGGAAAGACGGTCCTGGTCGAGAAGCCGCTGGCCATCAGCGAGGCCGGTCTGTCGGAGATCGCCGAAGCCGTGGATCAGACCGGGGGCCGGGTCATGGTCGGATTCAACCGGCGATTCTCGGACCTCTCGGTCGAGTTGAAACAATTCTTTGCCGACGCCGGTCCGTTGTCCGTCACCTATCGCGTCAACGCCGGCCCCATTCCGGCCGAGAGCTGGATTCAGGGCGAAGAGGGAGGCGGGCGCGTGCTGGGCGAGGTGTGCCACTTCGTCGATTACCTGCAATTTCTGACCGACTCCGAACCGAGCGAGGTCTTTGCGTTTCGGAGCGCGGCCGGTCCGGATACGCTCAGCCTGATCGTCAAATTGAGCGAGGGGTCGATCGGCAACATCAACTATTTCGCGAACGGCGACCACGCCCTTCCGAAAGAGAGAATCGAAGTCTATGGCGGAGGCCGCGTCGCCATCCTCGACGATTTTCGGACGCTGGAGAGATGGCACGCGGGAAAGCGCCGAACGACCAAAAAGCTGGCGCAGGACAAAGGTTTCGACCAGGAGCTGTCATTGTTCGTCCGATCCGTCTTGAATGACAACGAGATGCCGATCGGCTGGCGCAGCCTGATGCTGACGACCCTCACGACCTTGAAGGTTGTCGAGGCGCTGAAGAGCGGCAGGCCGGAAAAGGTGGATCTAAGATTCGAAATATAAGATTCAAACCGCGAATTTGAAATCTGAAATCCAATTCAATCCATTGCTGGTCGCGCGAACGCTCGGGTATCTGCGCTGGGAGCAGATCTTTTATCGTCCCTGGAGAGTCGCCCAATCTCGATTGTACCGGGCTTTTCCGCGATTGACTTCGCGCTGGCATGACTGGCCGGTTCCTCCGGCTCCGCGTCCGGCGCCGGAGGCCGGCCGCATCATCCGCGCCGTCCTCAACCACTCGCTGCCGCATCTCAACCCTCCCGTGGCGGACTGCGCCGAACGGGTAGACCAGATGCGCCGCGGACGATATACGTTTCTCAACCTGACGCTGGAGCTGAACTCGATCGATTGGAACCGGCGGTATGCGAGCCACCTCTGGAACTATCATCTACACTATTTCAACCAGACTCTCTGGGGCGCGCACGTCATCGCCGCCGGCGGCGATGAATCGGCCTTCCGCTATTGCCGGAACTCGATTGAGAGCTGGATCGCCGACGCGCGGATCGGGCTCAGCGACGGGTGGGATCCGTATCCGTTGTCGCTGCGCGCGGTGAACTGGATCTATGCCTCCGCCTTGATCGAAGACGGCTATCCCGATCGCGAGTTTCTCGATCGCTGGCACTCCAGTCTCTACCGGCAACTCGATTTTTTGAGCCGGCATCTCGAATTTCACCTGCTCGCCAACCATCTCCTGAAAAACGCCAAGGCGCTGGTGATCGGCGGACTGTACTTCAATCAACCTCGGTGGCTGGCCCGAGGCGAAGCCCTGCTGTGGCGAGAGTTCGAAGAGCAGGTCCTGGCGGACGGAGGTCACTATGAACGTTCGCCCTCGTATCACGCCCAGGCCCTGGCCGATCTTCTGGAAGGTTATGCGCTGCTCCGAGCTTTCGATCGGCTCCCGCGGCGGACTGAGATCGAATCGAAGCTCCGCGCCATGGCCGCGTTTCTCGAGGCCCTGAGTTACCCGGACGGCACGCTCGCGCTCTTCAACGATTCGGTCAACTCGGAAGAGAGCCGCCCCGAACCGATCCTCGAATCGGCCGGGCGCATCTGCGCGTACCGAAGATCGGGCCGTCCGACCGAATTCAGGCAGACCGGGTACTACCTCTGGGCCTCGCCCGACGAGTCCGAGAAGATGATCGTCGATGCCGGGCCGCCCTCGGTCCCATACAACGCCGCGCACGCCCACTGCGACCTATTGAGCTATGAGCTGCGGCTCGACGGACGGCCATTCATCGTCGACTCCGGCCTGCACGGATACGGCGGAGACCCTTTCCGCGAATACTGCCGCTCGACTCGTGCGCACAACACCGTGATGATCGAGGAGTGCGAGCAATCGGAGGTCTGGGGCACTTTTCGCATGGCGAGGCGCAGCCGCTCGATTCGCGCCGAGGCCGGCGGCAATGATCGGGAGTGGTCCTTCCAGGGCCAATATCGACCCTACGCCCATCGCCGGTTGCTCCACCATCGCCGGATTCGACGCGGCGCGGACGGAGCCTGGCACTTCGAGGATCGGTTGATCGGAGACCGGGCCCGGCGAGCGGCCAGCTTCATTCACCTGCATCCGGAGGTGCAGGCCGAGACCTGCGGCCGGCGGGGCCTGACGATCGAATGCCGGGTCGGAGCGATCCGGGCGATCATCAAACCTTTCGCCGCCCGGAGCGTGAAGATCGTCCGGGGCGCCGAGTCCCCGATTCAGGGCTGGTATTTTCCCGATTTCGGTCGGGCGGAACCCAGCGCCACGATCTGTCTCGAACACCTGGCGGCGAACGGCGATCCCTTCGGTTATGAAATCAGATGGTGGAGGAGCTAGGACTTTGCTCACAAAGTTGGTTTACCAACCGCGAAAGACGCGAAAGACGTGAAAGGTCTTTGATTCCACGTCTTTCGTGTCTTTCGCGGTTTAGAATCTGAATTCAAAAGACTCACTTTTCAAAGTACCGGCGCCGACTCGACCATCATCACCATGACATCCTATCGAGAGATCCACTTCGAGTGAGAATCACTTTTCTCTGTCAGTACTTTCCGCCGGAAATGGGGGCGCCCTCGGCCCGCACTTTCGAACATGCGCGCCACTGGGCCAGTCTCGGGCATCAGGTCACGGTCATCACGGGATTTCCGAATCATCCGACCGGCACCATCCGTCCCGAGTACCGCGGCCAATTCGTGAAGCGTGAACAGATCGAGCAGATCCATCTCTTGCGAACCTGGGTCTATTGCGCGGCGAACAAGGCCTTCTTCAGACGCATTCTGAACTTTCTCTCCTTCTTCTGCTCGTCGCTACTACTCGGCTCGGTGATGACCGGGCGGCCGGACGTGGTGGTCGGCACCTCGCCGCAGTTCTTCTGCGCGGTCGCCGCTTACCTGCTGAGCCTCGTCAAACGCGCGCCCTATGTCTTCGAAGTTCGCGACATCTGGCCGCAATCGGCCATCGAGCTGGGGGTCCTCAAACACCCGCTGCTCATCAAAATCCTCGAAGCCCTGGAGTTGCACCTTTATCGCCGGGCGGCCCTGATCATCGTGGTCGCGGAATCGACCCGCCGCTACCTGATCGGCAAGGGACTCTCCGGCGATAAGATCAAGCTGGTGCCCAATGGAATCGACGCCAAATTTCTGGCCGCCGCGGGTCCCTCGCCCGCGCTGATCCGCGAGGGGTTCGGGCTGCGCGACCGGTTCATCGTCTCCTACATCGGCACGCACGGCATGTCCCACGCGCTGGACGTGGTGCTGCACGCGGCGAAGAAGCTCCAATCGGAGCCCGCGGTCCATTTCCTCTTCGTCGGTGAAGGCGCCGAAAAAGAGCGGCTGAAACGGCTCTCCCTCGAGTTGCAGTTGAACAATTCGACCTTCGTCGACCAGCAACCGCGCGATCGAATCCTGGCCTTCTATCGCGCCAGCGATGTCAGCCTGGTCCCGTTGAAACGGCTGCCGATCTTCAGAAAGGTGCTGCCGTCGAAGCTCTTTGAGTTGATGGGGATCGGGTGCCCGGTGATCTGCAGCGTCGAGGGCGAGGCGGCCGAACTGGTCACCCGCGCCGAAGCCGGATTATGCATCGAACCGGAGAATGCCGAAGTGCTGGTGGGAGCCATTAAACGCCTGCAAGCGGACAAGCGCCTACGAGAGCGCCTGAGCTTCAACGGACAGCAGTTCGCGAAAGCCCATTACCTGCGCTCGAAATTGGCGGAAGAGTACCTCGACGCCCTGGTCTCAGTAGTCTGTCGTCAGTGGTCGGTAGTAGACAGGCAACCACAAGCCCGTGACCGGGAAACCTGGTCTACCGACAACTGAGGTAGAGGCAGCCTCAGCTCTGTAACGGGACAAAGCTCTCATCGTCCTGATGTTCCCGCTCCCATTGCAGGAACTCGTAGTAGCGACAGCGGCGCGAATCGGGATATTCGCGGCAGATCGCGGGACGATGCTCATAAATGGTGCACCCTCGTTTCTCCGGATGGAGAAACTGACAGGTACTCTTGAAGAATTGGTCCTTGCGATGACGCAAGACACGGTTGCCGTATTCCTTGACGAACTTCGTAAATTTCGTCTCAGCCTGTTCGTAACTCATGCCAAACCTTCGAGCCATACGCTGAATGTCACGTTTGGTCACGACGATCCAATCATAGGAGCAACAATAGGCCGGACATTTCGAGCAATCGTAAAGCAATGGCAACTTCTTCCCCTTGCCATTGACCTGGCCGACAGTTGGTTTCAAGTTGATGACGGGGAGTTCAGTTTTAGCCATAGTGTTTGATCAAGACCGAACGTGACAACGCCGGTCGGTAGTTAAAATACGTTGCGGCTCTGCGTAATTCTTATCACTATCATGACAAGACAGCAAATATTCTGAGGCGGAAGATGTCAGGATTGGTAAAAATAATGGCGGCGAGGGTCTGAGGAAGACGGATTTCCATCTTTCACCGATCAGAGATGATCAATCACCAATCAGGCGCCGATCAGGAATCGATGAAAGATGGAGATCCGGAGTTGAAATAGCGGCATCAAACTTTACAAACGGAGCTTCTCGGCCAGCTTCTGCCGCTTCTCGCGCGCCTGCCGCAGATCGATCTTCGTGCCCGCCGGGTCCAGCGCGATCGCGCGTTCGAGTTCATCCCACGCCGCCTGGTACTCGTGTTTCTGAAAGAGCAGGCTCCCCAGACGGTAATGGGCGACGGCCGATTGTCGATCCAGCGCGGTGGCTTTGAAGTAGGACTGCGCCGCGCTCATCTTCTGGTCGATCTCCTCGTAACACTGACCGAGCATCAGGTAGAGGTCGGCCGAGGGAGATCTCTCCACGACACTATGCAGGGTGAAGAGCGCCTGACGCCAGCGGCGCTCGGTGATCAGAATCTGCGCCTGGTTGGTGACCAGCGCGACCGTCAGGTCGGCCCCGGAATAGTCCAGATCCCTCGCCCGCTGGTACATCGTCGCGGCTTCGCGGTTGCGCTGGGCATAGAAATAGGCATCGCCCATCGACTTATAAGCGAGCGCCAACCTGGGATTGAGCCGGGTCACGGCCTGAAACGAGTTGATCGCCTGGGGGATCAACCGGTTGGCGAGATAGACGTTCCCGGCTCCCAGATGGCCCAACAACAGATCGGGCTGAACCCGCGCGGCTTCGTTGAACGCGACCAGGCTCACGGTGAGGTCACCCTGCTGATAGGCGATCTGTCCGCGCATGAACAGGGCCCGCGCTTTAAGTCCTTTGTTGCCAGGATTTTTTTGCATCGCCTCTTCCTCCTGCGCGAGAGCCGCCTGCCAGTCCTCCAATTTGAGCTGAACCGCCGATCTGGGGTTGAGAAATTTCGAGATCAATTGATCCGCGTCCGAGGCCGGCACCCTGATGGGCGGCACCGTCACGGCCCAGGTCTGCGGCAGGCTCTCGAGTGAAGTGGCCGTCGCCGCCGAATCCATGGATCCGGCGGGGGATCCGGCTGGGGATCCGGCGGGTTCGCTCGCGGCCGCGCGGGCAGTCTTTGGGCGGACCGTCGCCGCCGCCTTCGTTGAGGGCTCAAGGCGCGAGCCCCGGCTCTTGGCCGGTTTCAGCTTGCCGGCCAGATTCACCTTGTTCTCGGGCCGCCCGGCAACTCGCAGCGGAGGTCTCTTCGCTCCATCCGGCCTGAGACTGGCAACTTTGCCAACCGGCCTGGAGCCGCCCTCCGGCTCGTCCTGAGTGGTTTCAATCCTGGGGCGCAACGCGCCCCGCTCCATGGGATTCTGCGCGCGGACCTGATGACCCTGGAAGACCATGGTCACCAGAACCAGCAAAGCTAAAGGATGTCTGCCTCTGATTTCATAAGGATTTCTAAAATTGTACGGCAAAGCCATATCCTGGACTCCTTTTGGTCTGTGTATTGGTTATTGTCCAAAGTGCACGATCAGTAGCGTTCGATCAATCCGGGCGTTCAGAGTTTTCGCGAACTATGACGTAGCGAAATCCCAGATACCGGCGAGGTTTATCGGAAGGAAGGAGGGCGCGGACCCAGGTCCCGATAAACCGCCTGGGTTCGTTGGCTGCGCCGCCCTTGGCAATCTTGAGCACGCTGCTCTCTGACATTATCGGCCGGCCGGCCGCGTCGATCACGTCATCACCGACCCACTCCCAGACGTTGCCGGCCATCTCGTAGGCGCCGACCGGGGACCGGCCCGACGGATAGCTCTTGACGGCGCGAATCTGTCCGGTGGTCTCCGCCGAGGCGGCGGCATACTCGTTCCACTCGTTCCCCCAGGGATAATTGAATCCGCTCTCGCCTTTCGCGGCGAGTTCCCATTCCGCCTCGGTCGGCAGCCGCACATTGGTTCCGAGCTTGACCGACAGCCAGGCGCAATAGTCGGCCGCCTGCTGCCACGTCACCTGGGTCACCGGTTCGGTGGCGGTCCCCGGCGGATATAGTTGCTCGGACCAGTGCGGAGGAGCCTGGCGTCCGGTCTCGAGGATGAACTCCTGGTACTGTTCGTTGGTTACTTCGGTCTCGGCGATGGCGAAAGGACCGACGCTCACTTTGCGAACCGACTTGTTCGGCCCGTCCGCGCTGAGGAAGACCGTGCCGCCCGCCACCGGCAACTCTCCGGCCCAGTCCTTCGGCGGCGTCGGGATCGGTGGAATGGTGGGAGCCACAGCCGGCAACATCACCGGCACGCTTTCGCTCCCCTCCGAATTGGCGATCAGCGGCGCATCGTTGTTCGTGGGCCGCGGTCGATGAGAGACGGTGAACAGAACGCCGGCCAGAACCACGATCAGGATCAAAATGGTTCTCGTTCTCTTTACAGGTCTCCGGTCAGGTTTAACCCGCCCCAATCCAGGTAATAACTGCATGTTCTTACCTCTCCTAATTATTGTTCCTCATTCCGTCTTTAAGCTGGGGGAGAAACAGCTATCTGAAAAGGGGTGCCCCGGATTATAGGGGCCGAAAGATTAATGTGTTATGACCAATTTCTCACCCCCGGCCTCACATTCCATTAAAAAATCGCCCATTCCAATCGCTCCGGAAATGCGCTAGGCTGAATCACCGGCGCCGATCAGAATGAGAAAAGAGATAGACCATGAAGAAGAGAGGCTGGAATAAGTCGAATTGGGTGAGCCTCGTGCCCAACGGCCTGGGCCACGTCAAACCTAATCATTACCTGGAGATGCTCAAGGTGATCTGGCGGAATCGGACCCAACTGCCTTACGCCTGGCGGATCCTGACGCGGGGAGTCTGCGACGGTTGCGCCCTGGGAACCAGCGGCATCCGGGATTTCACCATGGATGGCGTTCATCTCTGCATGGTCCGGCTCGACCTGATGCGTCTGAACACGATGGCGGCTCTGGATCTGCGCCGGCTCGAAGACGCCGGCCAGTTGGCGCGGAGTTCGGCCGCCGAGTTGCGGGAGTTGGGACGGTTGCCCTATCCGCTGTTGAGGCGGCGCGGCGACCGGGGATTCAAGCGGATCGGCTGGGATGAGGCCTTGAAGCTCGCGGCCGCCGGCGTAACCGCGACGAACCCGCAGCGAATGGCCTTCTACCTGACCTCGCGCGGATTGACCAACGAAGCCTACTACGTCGCGCAGAAGGTCGCCCGTTTTCTGGGCACCAACAATATCGATAATTCGGCGCGCATCTGCCATGCGCCATCGACCGTCGCCATGAAACGGTCCCTGGGAGTGGCTGCCTCAACCTGTTCCTACAAAGACTGGATCGGATCGGACCTGCTCGTCTTCTTCGGCAGCAACACGCCGAACAATCAGCCCGTCACGACCAAATATATCTATTACGCCAAACAGCAGGGATCGCGCGTGGCCGTGATCAATCCGTATCGCGAACCGGGGTTGGAGCGATACTGGGTCCCGTCGGTCGCTGAGAGCGCGCTCTTCGGGACGAAGATCGCCGATGCCTACTTCCAGGTCCACACGGGCGGCGACCGGGCGTTCATCGCCGGGACTCTCAAACACCTGATCGAAAACGGCTGGACCAACGATGATTTCATTGACCGGTACACCGGCGGCTTCGATCAATTGAAGGCGCGGCTGGCGGACACCTCCTGGGAGTCGATTGAGGCGGGTTCCGGAACGAGTCGCGAACAGATGCTCCAGTTCGCCCGATTACTGGCGAGCGCCCAAACGGCGGTCTTCGTCTGGTCGATGGGCCTCACCCAACATTACGACGGCGTCTCGAACGTGCGCGCCATCGTGGACCTGGCCCTGAGCCGGGGATTCATCGGCAGACCGAAGAGCGGGCTGATGCCGATTCGCGGGCATTCCGGCGTTCAGGGCGGCGCGGAGGTCGGCGCCGTGCCCAATCAATTTCCGGGCGGCGTTCCGATCAACCCGGAAGGAGCGGCGCGCCTGCGCGAACTGTGGGGATTCGAGGTTCCGGCCCATCCCGGATTGAACGCGGTCGAGATGATCGAGGCGGCGCACCGGGGTGAAATCGACTGGTTCTACATCAGCGGCGGAAATTTTCTGGAGACCCTGCCCGACCCCGAAGCCGTGCGCGAGTCGATCGAGCGAGTGCCGCTGCGGATTCATCAGGACCTGGTGCTCACCCCGCAGATGCTGGTGGAGCCCCGCGAAACGGTGCTGATCCTGCCGACTCAAACCCGTTACGAGCAGCGGGGCGGCGGGACCGAGACCTCGACCGAGCGCCGAATTCTCTTCAGCCCCGAGATTGCCGGCCGGAGGATCGGAGAGGCCAGGGCCGAATGGGAGATTCCGATGCTGATTGCCGAGTACGCGAGACCGGAATCGGCGCGATCGATCCATTTCGAGGGAGCGGAAGAGTTGCGGCGAGAGATCGCGCGGGTCGTCCCGGCCTACGACGGGATCCAGAATCTGCGCCGGACCGGCGATCAGGTCCAATGGGGCGGCGAACGGCTCTGCGAAACGCGCCTGCCCGACGGCCGGACGATCCCTCAATTTCCGACCGGCGACGGCCGCGCCGGATTTTCCGTCATCGAACTCGAAGCGCCGTCCTCGAACGGCAAGCTGCGGCTCTCGACGCGGCGCGGCAAACAGTTCAACAGCATCGTGCATCAGCCGCGCGATCCGCTCAACGATGCGCGGCGCGAAGATGTGCTGATCAGCGAAACCGACGCCCAACGCCTGGGATTGAAAGACGGCGATTCGATCGTCGTCCGCAGCCGCGCGGGCCGGCTGGCCGGGCGCTGCCGCCTGGCACCGATCCTGCCGGGCAATGTCCAGGTGCATTGGCCGGAAGGCAACCTGCTGATCGAACGCGGCGTCTGCGATCCCGATTGCGGCATCCCGGATTACAATGCCCTGGTTGAAATCGAGCGAGCGAATTGATGAATCTCTACAGCATCGGCCACAGCAACGTGAGTTTCGAGGCTCTGCTGGCGCTGCTCCGGCGCCACCAGATCGAAGTGTTGGTCGATGTCCGCAGCCAGCCCTACAGCCGCTACAACCCGCATTTCGGCCGCGAACGGCTGAAACAGGCGCTCGAAGAGAACCAGTTGCACTATCTCTTTCTTGGAGATCGAATCGGAGGGAAGCCCACGGCACCCGGCTCTCTCGCGCCGGACGGCCACGTCGATTATGAAAAACTGGCGGCCTCCAAACCGTACCTGGAAGGGATCGAACAGTTGGTGCGGTTGGGCGAAACCAGGAAGGTCTGTTTTATGTGCGCCGAAGCCGATTACCGGAGATGCCATCGATACCATCTGATCACCCGGACGCTGGTGGAACGCGATCTGGAGGTCAAGCACATCCTGCCGTCGGGCGAGCTCGCGACCTCCGACAGCTCAGATTTCGAATCCGAACAATTAGGGCTGTTCGACTGAGAGATAAACCATCGATTTCGTGGTTATTCCGTTGATTCAGTCCACGGTCTTCCCAATTTGATCTCGTTCGAATCCCACCAAGACCGGCTCCATCTGCAACAGCAGACCGAACCTCTCCCGCACCGTCTCTTGAATCTCGTGGGCCAGATCCAGAACTTCAACGGCCGTCGCGCCTCCGCGATTGACGATCGCCAGGGTGTGTTTTGAAGAGATCCCGGCCCGCCCCCTGGAGTGGCCTCTCCGAAAACCGGCGCGTTCGATCAACCAGGCCGCCGGAAGCTTCACCTGACCGTCATCAGCGGGAAACCGGGGCACGCTCTCACCGGCCGCCTCCTCGATGCGCGCCAGGAGTTCGCCGGCCACGACCGGATTTTTAAAGAAAGACCCGGCGCTTCGGCAATCGGGATCGCCGGGCTGCAAGACCATGGCCTTGCGGGCACGGATCGCCAGGACCGCCTCGCGGACCTCCTTCAACGATGGCCCGGCGGCGGCGTGTGCAAAGTAGGACTTCAGATCCGGATATCGAATCGCCGGCTCTCCCTGCGGTCTTAAGGCAAACGTGACCGCCAGCACAATGTAGCGGTTCGGAGCGAAACGATTGAAAAGGCTGGAGCGATAACCGAATCGGCAATCGGGAGCGGACAGATCGACGAGAGATTCGGTCTGTCGATCGTAGACGCGGACCGCAGTGATCGTTTCGCTCACCTCCTGACCGTAGGCTCCGACGTTCTGCACCGGCGTGCCGCCGAGCAGTCCCGGGATGCCGCTCAGGCATTCGAGGCCCGCCCAGCCGCCCTCCACCGCGCGTTCGACGAACCGATCCCAATCTTCGCCGGCCCCCCCGGTGACCGAGATCAGACCGCCTTCCAGACGATGCGAGACACCGCCGATGGCGATCCGCACCACCAATCCGGGGAATCCGTCGTCGGAGATCAGCACGTTGCTGCCGCCGCCGAGAATGAAGACCGGCAGTTGCCTGCTCCGGGCAAAGGCCAGGGCCTCCGGCAACTGGTCTTCAGATCGGACCTCGGCCCAGTAGCGGGCCGGACCGCCGATCTGCAGCGTGGTGTAGGGAGCGAGAGAAATGTGCTCTTGAATGATCAGGGTTGAAGCTCGCCGCGAAGCATGGCTCGCACCTTCTGCAGGTCTTCCCAGGCTTCGCGTTTCTTATCCGGGGAGCGCAGCAGGTAGGCCGGATGGAAAGTCGGTAAGACCTTGATCCCCGGAATTCGTGGATAGTCCAAAAACTGGCCGCGGATTCTGGTGATGCCGACCTTGGTATCGAGCAGGGCCTGTGTCGCCGGATTCCCCAGGGTCACGATCAGTTTCGGATGGATCGCGGCGATTTGACGAAAGAGGAAGGGGATGCAGGCTTCGACCTCATCTCGCTCCGGAGCGCGGTTGCCGGGCGGGCGCGACTTCACGACGTTGGCGATGTAGACATCTTCGCGCTTCATATTGATCGCCTCGATCATCTTGTTCAACAGTTGCCCCGCGCGGCCGACGAAAGGCCGCCCCGAGGCGTCTTCATCCGCGCCGGGCCCCTCGCCGACGAACATCAACTCGGCCTTCGGATTGCCCTCGCCGAAGACGAGATTGGTGCGGGTCGTCCAGAGCTTGCAGCGATGGCACTCACCCAGATCCAGACGGATGTCTTCGAGCGTTTCATTGACGGCCGGGCTCTCCGGCGACGGCGCTTCGTCCTCTCCGAAGAGAGACGGCACGGCGGAAGGTGATGGTTCTTTCTTTACAGGCATGGTCTCGACCGCTATGGGAAGCTCTTCGGTCCGGGGCTCGACCTTCTCACCGATGTGTGTCAGGCCCATTTCACGATAATAGAGCAGATGCTCTCTGGCCTGCCTGAGCAACTCACCGAGTTCTTCCCTGGAATCCATAAGCAATTCTCAGTCCTCAATCTTAAACAAACCGCGCTTATCGCGTGTTTCGCGGTTTGAATCTCAAATCTCAAATCTTCTTGAGCCCGACGATCTCGTCCAGCAACCGGTTGGCCAGTTCGCGTTTGCCCTGCAGCGGAAGCTGAAGCCGCGAGCCGTCGCGTCTGATGATCGTCACCGCGTTCGTGTCGACCTCGAATCCCGCATCCTCGCGCGTGATATCGTTGGCGACGATCAGGTCGAGACCTTTCTCGCGCAGCTTGGCCTCGGCGTATTCGAGCAACGATTGCGACTCGGCGGCGAACCCCACGACGAGGCGGCCGTGGCGATTGGGATCTCGCCCGACGGCGGCGATGATATCTTCGGTCGGCTCAAATTCGATGGTCATGGTCTGCTGACCCTGCTTCTTGATCTTGTGCGCGGAGCGGGCGGTCGGGCGAAAATCGGCGACGGCCGCGCAGCCGATGAAGATCGTGGCCTGTCCGACCCGGCTGTTGACCGCGTCGAACATCTCCCGGGTCGAACGCACGTTCAAGGTCTCGATCTCCGGCGGAGGCGGCAATTTCACGGGCCCCGAGACCAGGGTCACCCGCGCGCCCCGATCCCGCGCCGCTTCGGCCAGGGCATAGCCCATCTTGCCCGAGGAGCGGTTGGTGATGAAACGCACCGGATCGAGCTCTTCGACCGTGGGTCCCGCCGTGATCAGGATCCGCTCTCCGGCCAGATCCCGGCGAACGGAGGTTCCGCCCAGAATCTCGAGCGCGTGCCGCACGATCTCTTCGGGCTCCGCGAGTCGCCCGGCCCCGACCTCGCCGCAAGCCTGGTATCCGACCCCGGGCTCGACCAGGCGGACCCCGCGGGTCCGCAACAGCTCGAGGTTCTCCTGAACCGCCGGATGATTCCACATCTCGACGTTCATGGCCGGAGCCAGCAGAACCGGATTGGTGTTGGAGAGATAGATGGTCGAAAGCAGGTCGTCGGCCAGACCGTGCGCAAATTTGGCGATGATATTGGCCGTGGCCGGAGCCACCAGGAGCAGGTCTGCCTCGCGCGCGAGGGCGATATGTTCGATCTTGACCGGATCGTGCGAGGGGTGGCCCTGGTCGAACATCCCGGTCAGGACTCGTTGCCCCGAGAGCGCCTCGAAAGTGAGCGGCTGCACGAACTCCGTGGCATGTCGGGTCATGACCACGCGAATCTGCGCCCCGGCCTTCTGCAAACCGCGCAACACCTCGGCGGCCTTATAAGCGCCGATACAGCCTGTCACACCGAGCAGGACTTTCATAACGGATCAGGCCGGAGTCGGTCACTTCTCCAGGGCCTGGGTGAGTTCGAAATTCACCAATCCGCGCTCGACCTCTTCCAGGGCGACCCGGGTGGGCTTGGCATTGGAGAGATTGACGCGCGGGCGGGCGCCCTTCTGGATCTGTTTGCTGCGTTTGGCAGCAATTAAAATTTTACGGTATTTGCTGTCGATCGACAGCAATTTCGGCTCGTTGTTGTCGTAAGTCGCCATGGATAATAGTCCTCTTTACTCCCGAAAAGTTCGCGGTCTCGATCTCGAGTCGAACTCGCGGATGGCATCGAGGGCCACGGAGCCACACTACTCCACGTTCTGAGCCTGCTCCCGCAACTTCTCAACCTCGGTCTTCACTTCGATGGCCGCATCGCAGATGGCCAGTTCAGCAGACTTTGAGAGGATGGTGTTAGCTTCGCGGTTTGCCTCTTGCAGAATGAAATCGAGTTTCTTGCCGATCTCGCCGCTGCCGGAGATCAGTTCCCGCAACTGCACGAGATGGCTCTTCAATCGAGTGATCTCTTCCGTGATGTCGCTGCGCTCAGCCAGATAGGCGACCTCCTGAGCCAGCCGTGTCTCATCGACGACGTTTCGGTCCAACAGTTCGGTGATCCGTTTCCGGAGCTTGTCGCGGTAGATGTCCACCAGGCCCTGGGCATTGCTCTCGATCGAGATCACATGCTTTTCGATGCGGTTGACGCGGGAGAGCAACTCTTTCTGCAGCTCATGTCCTTCGACCGCCCGCATGGCCACCAGCGCCGTCAACGCCTGGGTCAGAGCCGCCTCGATCCCCTGGATGGCCCCCTCGCCCAGCCCGCCGTTGGCCGGCGCCATCAGGACGTTGGGCAACCGGGCGATGACGTTGAGATCGGCGTCGCCTTCCAGCTTGAATTCATCGCGCAGGGCGCGCAGGACCTCCAGATAGCCGCGAATCAGGGGGCGGTTGAGTTCATAGACCATCTCAGTGGTCTGGCTGAAGTTGATGCTCACATCCACTCGCCCGCGTGAAACCGCGGCCTGGATCTGTTTCTTCAACTGAACTTCGAGCGGCGCCAGATCCTGCGGCGCCCGCCAATGGATATCCAGATTTCGATTGTTGACTGAACGCAGGTCGACCGTCACGGTGAAGTTATCGCCGCTGGCGGCTCCCTGTCCATAACCTGTCATGCTCTTCAGCATCGTTTTACCACTCAACTCCTTGCTGACCACTGTTCATTAAATGATTCTTCTCCGGCAAACTGCAGCTCGTACAGTTTCCGGTAGATTCCGCCCCGATCGAGTAATTCCCGGTGGGTCCCGATCTCGGCAATGCGACCGGCATCCATGACCACAATTCGATCGGCGCGGCGCACCGTCG
>DATEFT010000493.1:0-11832 GCA_035280505.1 Blastocatellia bacterium
GTGATACCGGTGGTCGCGATAATCGTTGATCTGCTCTTCAGCCCATTTGTCGGAATGGCCGACAAATTTGGTTCCGGGTTCGAAGTTGACGGCCGGAATCCCGGCCTTGGCGAAAGGAAAATGATCGGAGCGATAGAAATATCCCTGCTCCGGGTGGGCATCCGTGGAGACCGTCAGGCTGTTCTCTTTGGCGATCTCTTCGATGACTCTGCCCAGCGTCGATCGCTCGGCGCCGAGCGGCGACAGATCCGTCGTTCGCCCCAGCACATTCATCGCATCGAGATTGATGTTCGCCACCGTCTGGCCGAGCGGCACCAGCGGGTTGCGGACGTAGTATTCCGCGCCCAGCAACCCCTGCTCCTCCGCCGTCGTGGCGATGAAGAGGATCGAACGTTTCGGCCTGACATTGAGCATGGCATAGGCCCGCGCGATCGCGAGCATGCCGGCCACGCCCGTCGCGTTATCGACCGCTCCGTTGTAGATATTGTCTCCGGCCTGTTCCGGCCTCATGCCCAGATGATCCCAGTGCGAAGTGTAGACGATATATTCGTTATTGAGCGCGGGATCGACGCCGCGGAAGATGCCGACCACATTCGGAGAGGTCAGGCGCTGCACCTGGTTCCGGAGCACCATCTCGGCCTTAACGTTCAAGATTACCGGCTGGAAACTGCGGGTCGCCGCCGCTTGTCGAAGTTGGTCGAGATTCCGGCCGCCCATCTGCACGATGGTCCGCGCGACGGCCTCGGTCACCCAGGACTTCATCTTCAAAGCGGGCCGGTTCGCGTCGGGAAGCAGCTCGAATCTTCCGCCGTTCCATGAGTTGCGGACGACGCTCCAGCCATAACCGGCCGATTGATCCGTATGGACGAGAATCACACCGGCCGCCCCGCGACGCGCCGCCTCCTCGTATTTGTAGGTCCATCGGCCATAGTAGGTCAGGCCCTTTCCGGCAAAGAGGTTCGGCTCGGCGGCGGTGGGCGGCGGATCGTTGACCAGGATCATCAAGACCCGGCCCCGCACATCCAGCCCTTTATAATCGTCCCATTTGTTCTCCGGCGATCCGATTCCATAACCGACGAAGATGATATCGCTGTTGATCGGAATCTCAGATTGTTCCAGGTCGGTGCCGTAGACGAAATCGTCACCGAACTTGAAATCGATCTGGCCCCCGCTCTCCCCGGACCCGCCCGGGCTCTTAATCAAGAGGGTGCTGGCCGGATCGGGTTTCAAACCGATCATCTGGACCGGTTGAAAGTAGGTGCGGTTGGCGGCAGCGGGTTCGATCCCCAGCGACTCGAACTCGGCCGCAATATATTTCGCCGCCAGCATTCCCCCGCGGCCGCCAGGGCTGCGCCCTTCCAGCAGATCATCGGCCATGAATTTGACGTGCGATCGCAAGACGTTCTCTTCGATCTTGGCGCCGGCCAGATCCGCATCATTCGTTTCGTTCACCAGCTCACGATTCTCGACCATCACCTTGTCGAATGAAGCCCGCGGCGGAGGGGCGGCGGCAGACTTTCGTGTCTTCTTGCCCCGGCTCCGGCGAGTCCGGGGGGGATTCTGTTTTCGGGTCTTCACCAGGCTGACCTGGTACGGCACCCCCATTTCCACCGCAGCCATAGTTTCAAGCGGCATACCCAACGAGATTAGTCCCAAGCAAAGCAACCCAGTAGTCAGATCAATTAGGCGACGTTTTCTGTTCATAACACTCCCCAAAGTAATATGGCCTCTGCCTTACCACAGCTCAAGCACCGACCGATATATTTCTAATAAATATATTCCCCATGGAATGGCTCTATTCTTTGTTGACTGGCACGTGCGCGAGAAGTCCGCCCTTTCTCACGATGAATTCTGGTCATGATCTACCTGAGCCCCGCTACAAAATCAAGCCACCGCTACCCTGGCCAGACAGCGTCATCATTTACGGTCGCAATCAAATCTATAGCTCTTAAAAGATTAAATCCCAGGTATTGGCATGCGCACAGATAATATAGAATAAAGGGAAATAATGGAATCTAAAGAAAATTTTATGGCCTGAATAGTTATGACTGAATTTTCGTGGCGTACGCGGCGTCGATCGCTCGATCGGCTGGCAGAAAAGGTCCTTGACATCCTGGTGATCGGGGGTGGAGTTACCGGCGCCGGGATCGCGCTCGACGGTGTCTTGCGCGGATTGCAGGTCGGCCTGGTCGAAAAAAGAGATTTCGCGGCGGGAACCTCCAGCCGCTCGACCAAGTTGATCCACGGCGGACTACGGTACCTCGAACATTTCGACTGGGCCCTGGTACGAGAGGGCCTGCGCGAACGAGCAACGCTCGTCAAGATCGCTCCGCACCTGGCCCAGCCCTTCCCATTCGTCATTCCCATCTTCAAAGATCTGAGGCGCAATTACGATCGTCCGCTCAAGCTCAATGCCGGCCTGATCCTCTACGACCTGCTGGCGGGAACCTACAACCTCGGAAGACATCGGCGAGTGTCGAGAGAGGAGGCCCTGGCCATGGCTCCGCAGCTCGATCCGGAGGGGCTGAAGGGCGCGTACCTCTACTATGACGGAGTCACGGACGATGCCCGGCTGGTGATCGAGATCATCAAGGCCGCGCATGAGCGCGGCGCGCAGATCGCCAACTACGCGCGGGCCATCGGCCTGGTCAAAGACGAAGAGGGTCGGGTCTCGGGCGCGCGCATCCGGAACGAGCTGACCGGAAGCGAGTTCGAGGTTCGAGCGCGAGTCGTCATCAACGCCACCGGCGTCTGGATGGACGAGGTGATTAGGCTGAACGAAACTTCGGGAGATCAGGGGCGGCGATCGGTGCGGCCGTCGAAGGGCATTCATCTCACCGTGCCCGCCGATCGTTTAAAGGTGAGCTCGGCCTGGCTGATTCCATCGACCACCGATCACCGTTTCTACTTCGTCGTGCCCTGGGCGGGGCGGGTCAACATCGGAACGACCGATACCGACTACCAGGGCGACAAAGATTCGCCCCGCGCGGAGAACCACGAAATCGACTCCATCCTGACGGCCATCAACTCCTATTTTCCGAGCGCCCATCTGCAACCATCCGACGTGATCTCCAGTTGGGCGGGGCTGCGGCCGCTGATCAGCGACTCCGCCTCGACCGACACGACCGATGTCTCGCGCAAGGAGGAGCTCTTTGAATCGGCGGACGGAATGATCTCGATCTCAGGAGGCAAGCTGACCACCTATCGTTTGATGGCCGAACGCACGATGGATCTGGCGGCCCGGAGGCTGTCGCGACGCTTCGGCATCGAGACCCGCCCGGCCCACTCCGCCCAGGTCACGATCAGCGGCGGGGCCATGCACTCCGCTGAGTTGCAGAGCGCCGCCAGGAAACTCGCCGCGTCCGAAAGACTCTCGGCGGTGACGGCCAACCACCTGGTCCGCGCCTATGGATCGAACTATCTCCAACTGGTCGAACTGATTCACGATAACGAACGCTGGCGTGAACGTCTGGTCGAGGGGCTGCCCCAGATCTTGGCCGAAGTGGTCTATGCGACCCGGAACGAGATGGCCCTGCAGCTATCCGATCTGCTGGCCAGGCGGATGCGGATGGCGATGCTGGCCGGCCCCGGCTCGCTCAACTGCGCGCCGGCCGTGGCCGCGTTGATGGCCGAAGAGCTGGGTTGGGATAGAGAGGAGACGAACCGGCAGATCGGGCTCTTTACCGCCGAACTCGAACGTGAATACGGCGCGGTCTTCCCGTCGACCGCTTCTTAAATACTCTGCGGTTTGAATCTCAAATTCCACAGTACTCAATTCGGCTTATACAGAATCAACAACGGATCGCTGTTCATCCAAACCGCCTTGATCCAATCGGGAGCCTTCGTCGGATCGCCCAGCGGCGCCAGCTCTTTGCGTTCCCGCAATTCCCTTCGGCCGATCGCGATATAGTCGATGCGATTCTCGGCGACCCAGACGCGAAAATCATCGATCGATTTGACCTGCGGGAAGAAGATCCATTCGCTGCCGCTCAGGTATGGCAGATGCGGTTTACGGGCGACGATCCGCAGACGTGACCCCGCCGGATGAGCCTGACTGAGATAATCGCGCGCGGCGATCACTTCCAGCGGCTGGCCGCCCAGAAACTTCTTGACGTCCCGGCGCGATTCGGCGAACGAGAGCCCCCAGATCGCCGCAAACAGCCCGACCGAGATCCAGACCGCGGCCGGGCTCTTGGCCGGGATCCATCGTTCCCGGACCGCCTGCGAAACGGCGTAGACCGCAAACCCCGCATAGAGCGCCATCACGAAGAAATAGTACCGAACCTCCCAATGATTGAGCGACATCAGCATGAGGTAGGCCGCGCCGGCCATCAATAACAGCCAGAGGCTCTTCGTCCGTCTTCGGATCAGCGCCAGCGCGATTCCGACCAGTGCCACCCAACCCACCCATTGGTTGACCAGCCCGTCCCTGATGCTGTTGCGGAGGTTCTCGTAGAGATTGAGGGGATAGTGCTTGATGATGCGGCCCGGATCATAGGCGAGCACCTCGCCGAAGGAATGAAATTTCTGTTCCAGCAGGCGCGTGCCGTCCTGATTGGTCTTGCCCGCCACCAGTTCGGGGTAGAACTCGGTCGCCAGATTCAGGTAGTTGGTATTGTAGAAAGGCGATCCGCGATGCCGATAGTTGGCATACAGCCAGGGTGAGGCGGCGGTCAAAAAAGCGGCGATCAGAATCGCCGCGAGCACCAATCGCTCGCGCCAGCCCTGCTCGAAGAGATTGAGCAGAACGATGGCCAGCCCCGTGACGACCAGTAGAAACAGACCATTGTAACGAGTTAGATAGGTGATCCCTCCCAACGCGCCCGCCAACCCGATTCGCCAACGCAGCGCCGGCCACTCACCGGTCAAGACGATCAGCGTCCCCAGACATAGTAATAAGAAGAAGAGGTCGGTCGTCGCGTTGATGGAGAATTGGGGGAACTCGCCGCTGACGATCATGATCGCCTGAGCGCCGACTCCGACCCAGTACCCGAACAACCGTTGGAAGAGGACGAAGATCAGCAGTCCGCAGCCGATGGCGCAGAGGACCGACAGCCATTTGCCGGCGGTGAAGAGATCGAGGCCGGTCAACTTAACAATCGCGGCCAGCAAGGCCGGATAACCGGGCCCCTGAAACGGATTCTCGGGAAAGCGCCCGTCCGCCAGGCGCTCGGCGTCCGGCGCATAGAGATGATAGAAGTCCGTTTCAGTAGCAAAGGCTCCGATCGGATGCTGCCGGGCGATAAAGATCAAAACCAGGAGCTGCAGCAGACCGACGACGAGCGGCACGACCCAGCCGGGCCTGCGACCTTCACGAGAGGTTTCGTTTGCGAAGTTCATCAAGCATGTATTCCGAGGCTCGCCAGCTCAGCGCCATAATCGTCAGCGTCGGGTTCTTGTGCGTCCCCGAAGCAAAGGCGGCCGCATCGACGCAGAATAGATTCTTGACGTCCCACGATTGGTTGAAACCGTTGAGAACCGAGGTCTTGGAATCGGCTCCCATGCGAATCGTCCCCATTTCGTGAATCGAATGTCCCGGTGAATCAGGCTCCTTGGGCAACCGGACCTCGACGGCCTTCGCCACGGTGAAGATCTCCTCGTAGGTCCGCCGGATGTACTTGAACATGGCGTAATCGTTCTCTTCCCACGGATGATGAATCTTCAGGACCGGCAGGCCCCACTTGTCTTTGACCGCGCTGTCGAGTTCGACGAATTTATTGGGCGACGTCAACATCTCGCCATGTGAGGCCAGCACCACTCGCGCCCCCGTATATTTTCGGACCTCGCGTTTGAAATCGCTCCCGAAGCCGGGAATGCCTTTCGGACTCTTATCGGGGTCCATGCGAATGCGCGATGAAGGCTCGATCTGAAAACCGCGGACGAAGTCGCGCTTCTCCTCGGGGCGAAAATACCCGAACCAGGGAATCACGATATGCGAACCGCCGATTCCGTCCCCCACCTCGCGATCCTGAAAGAAGAGGTCGGGGAAATAGGCCCGGGCGCCGACGTCCAGATGCTCGATAAAATTTTTGCCGACCTGTCCGCTCGAATTGGCCAGGCCCGAATTGAGCAACAGCCGAGTACTCTCCAGAGTCCCGCAAGCCAGCACGACCACACGCCCTTTCACCACGCGGTCGCGCCCCGTCCCCTTGTCGATGTAACTGACTCCGCTGGCCAATCCTTTTCGATCGGTGTTGATCCTGTGGGCCATGGCCTCGGGAATCAGTTTGAAGGTCCGCGGGTACTTCTCCATCAGCGGCACGACCTGCCGGAACGCGGAATTATAGTATGAGTTCGTCTCACAACCGTCGGGACAACCATTGCAATAGTGGCATGCCGCATAACCGCGATAGGGCTTGGTCAACATCGCCCGGCGCACCCGAATCGAGCGAATCCCGATCTTTTCGGCTGCCTTCTTGATCGCCAGGTCCGAACATTTGTAGGCGACCGGAGGCAGAAAGTTATCGCTATCCGGCAGGTCGGGATGGTTCTCCTTGCTCCCGCAGACCCCCATCAAGATTTCAGCCTTGTCGTAATACGGCGCGAGATCCTGATAGGTGATCGGCCAATCCTGTCCCCTTCCGTCTCGTGAATATCCCTTGAAATCGTCCGGGTTGAACCGATTGGCAAAGCGGCCCCAGAACATGGTCCGGCCGCCGACGTTGCGCGCCCGGAACCATTCGTAGGGCATCTTTTCGGGTGTGGTATAGGGTTCGTCCTTGGAACTGCCGGTAATCGAGTATTTCTGTTTGAATTCGTCGCTCTTACTGAGCGTCGATTTCAAACCCCGATATGGATCTTCATAAGGAAACGGCTCGTGATAGGGAAAATCGACCAGATTTTTGCGCAGGGATCCGGTCTCAAGCATCGCCACCTTCAATCCGGCCTGAACCAGGACCCAGGCCGCGGTGCCGCCGGCGGCCCCCGACCCGACAATCACAACATCATAGACCGTCTCGGTTGTCCTTCTTCTTTGAAAACTCGCCATACAGTAATTCCTTCTGCCACTCCCAGGCTTCAGCTAAAGAGCGCCGCCCAGGAGGCGTGTACCAGGGCCAGTAGAAATGCAATGACGCCAGACCCGATCAAAGCCGTCGAAGGCTTGAGTTTCCGGCTGGCTGCCGCAAAACCGAGGCCCAATAAAATGATCTTCCAGATGTAAAAAACGTCGACGTAGCTCAAGAAGACCTTCATGAACTTCGACAAACCCACATTCGCCATGGTGAGCAGGGCGGCGAGATTCGAGCCGAGCGGGTTATCGACATCGAAATCATCCACGGGCTTGATGAAGAGCAGGATTAAAAAGAGGACGCCCCCAATGATCGAGACCGCCAGTGTCGCATAGATCGAGACCGAAAAGAGCGCCTTGAATCCGTTCTCCGCTCCCATCAGCATGCTCGCCAGTTTGGCCACTCCGGCGATCACCAGCAGGACAATCACGCTCCAGATTCCGGCCAGAAATGGGGTGGCAAACTTCAGATACGGCAGAATCTTCTGCGTCTGCTCTTTCTGCTTTTCGGCCGCCTCCGGGGTCATCCGGCCCGACTCGACCGCCGCATCGATCCGCTGGTTTGCCAGCCGGTCCATCGGAATTCTGGTCGTAAACGCCGCCACGGTGGCGATCGTAAACAAGAGATAGGCCAGGATCGGCACCACAACCCGCGGCGACCGCCCGATCTCCTGAAAAGTTTCACTGGGCGAGAAATAGACGCCCATTAATCGATTTAGGAAACTCTGTGGTGGCGGCTCAGGATGAGCCTCATCGGAATGTGAAGCGTAGCTCAGTTCTGGATTCATAGTTCCTCCTCGTAGAGGGGCAAGGAAATCCCCGGATCACCGGCCATTAACCAATAAAGCTATCTTTGTGTTGAAAGTGAGACTTAAACCGTGGGTGATTGTACAGCTTCTTCGTGCAGAAAACACGCGACCCAGTGACCTGGTGAGACTTCGTTAAATTTTGGTTCCTGGGTCTTGCATTGTTCCATGGCATATGGACAACGGGTGTGGAATCGGCACCCGGGTGGAGGAGCGATCGGACTCGGCACGTCGCCGGTCAATTTATGGTTCGAGCTACTCTTGAACTCCGGATCCGGAATCGGAATCGCGGCCAGCAATGCCTCGGTATACGGATGCAACGGTTTCGCATAGATCTCTTCGGCGGGAGCCAGTTCGACCAGTTTGCCAAGATACATGACGCCGACCCGCGTCGAGATGTGTTTGACCAACGACAGTCCGTGCGAGATGAAGAGATAGGTGAGACCGAAGCGTTCCTGCAGATCCTGCAGCAGGTTGACGACCTGAGCCTGGACCGAGACATCGAGCGCGGAGACCGGTTCGTCGGCCAGGATAAAGTCGGGCGTCAAGGCCAGGGCGCGCGCAATGGCGATCCGCTGCCGCTGTCCGCCGCTGAACTGATGCGGATAGCGTTCGGCGAAATCCGGGTCGAGTCCGACCAGGCGCAAAAGTTCCGCGACCTGCTCGCGTCGCTCTTTTTTGCCGTTCACGCCATGAACTTCAAAAGGCTCGGCGATAATGGCGCCGATCTTCATGCGCGGATTGAGGGAAGAGTAGGGATCCTGAAAGATGATCTGCATTCGGCGGCGCAACCGGCGCAACTCCGCGCGCCCCAATTTCGCCAGATCACTCCCGTCAAAACGCACCTCCCCCGATGTCGGTTCGATCAATCGCAAGATGCAGCGTCCGATCGTGCTCTTGCCGCAGCCGGATTCACCGACCAGGCCCAGGGTCTCCCCGCGTTGGATCGAGAAGGAGACACCGTCAACCGCATGTACGAACCGTTTATTAGAAGTTGGAAAATATTTCTTGAGGTCCTGGACCTCGATCAGGAGTGAATTCGTCATTTCAGTTTGTCAGAAACGGCGCGGAAACCTGCATCTCGCCTCCATAACTTAAGACGTGGCATTTAGATCGAAATTCCACAGTGAGCACACGAATCGTCAATTTTTTTGTCCGGCCACTCTCTTCTCTTTTATCTGAAAGATCTCCTTCTCTCTAATACAGCGGGATGAATGATCGGCGTTGACCTCGATCAGCGGGATCTCCCCCTGCGTGCAGATCTCACGCCGGTGCTCGCACCGGGGAGCAAAACGGCATCCGGGCGGCAGATCCAACGGATTGGGGACCATCCCTTCAATAGTCCATAACCGTCCGGATCGGCTCTCGGCCGATTCGTTGAGGCGCGGGACGGAGCGCAACAGTCCTTCGGTATAGGGATGTCTGGGATTGGCAAATAGTTCGCGGGTCGAGGTCACCTCCACAATCTTACCCGCGTACATGACCGCCACGCGATCGGAGGTCGAGGCGACAACTCCCAGGTCGTGCGTGATCAGAAGCAGCGCGAGATTGCGCTTCTCGCGCAATTCGGTCAGCAGATCCAAAATCTGCGCCTGAATCGTGACATCGAGCGCCGTGGTCGGCTCGTCCGCAATCAACAATTTCGGGTCACAGGCGAGCGCCATGGCGATCATCACCCGCTGGCGCATGCCGCCCGACATCTCATGAGGATAGCTCTTGGCCCGGACTTCGGGAACCGGAATCGCCACATCGCGCATCCCCTCGACCGCCTGGTTCCAGGCTTCGCGTTTCGAAACTTTGCGATGCAGCCGGATCGCTTCCGCGATCTGGTCCCCAACCGTATAGACCGGGTTCAGGGAAGTCATCGGATCCTGAAAGATCATCGCGATCTGATCGCCGCGCATCGCGCGCATCTCGTCTTCGCGCAGTTTGAGGAGTTCTCGTCCTTCAAAAAAGATCTCTCCGCTGACAATTCGGCCCGGCGGCATGATCAATCTCATGATCGACATGGCCGTGACCGACTTCCCGCACCCGGATTCACCCACCAAACTTAGCGTTTCACCCTGGTCGAGGGTGAATGAGACGTCGTCAACCGAACGGACCTCGCCCCGTCTCGTCGCGAAGTAGGTTTTCAAATTGCGCACTTCTAGCAAACCCATATTAGTGCATTAGATTAGCAAAGATTGAAGAAGAACTCATCACTATAAATATAAATTTTTGATGCGATCTATCCGGTCTGATCTCGATCATGGGGTGGCAATTAAAAGCTCACTTTCCGGCTCGTCCTTGAATATAGCGTCTATTCATCCCAAAACAGCTCACCTGGCCTGAAAAAGGCAGGATACCCATAAAACTTAATTCGGTCAACATATTCGTGAAGAAGAAAAAAGAGCGCCGGGTAGTGGCCTCTTCGGCGGCTACCCGGCGCTCTATCTGTGAGTGATCAGATCCGACTATTTCCGGCGTCTGACCGCCACGACCACTCCGCCGATCATGAACACGCTGAAGAAGACGCGCACCCAGACCGATGAAGCAATGTCGGAGAACTTCCATCCGGCATTACCGACTTCGGCGCTGGTCGGCTGTTTCTTCGGACGCGCGGGCGGCTCATTCGAGACGGTGTAGACCTTGCCGTCGTGCAGATAGAGTTTCTGCATCTCTTGCAAGTTGAACGGCCGCGATCCCCGGCGACCGAAGACGGCAAGCTGATTGCCGGATTCGTCAACCGCGCGGTCGCGATCGAGTCCCTTCGAGACGGCGAGGGATTCTCCCTCCATCTCGTAGTGGGCGATCAATTTCGGAGTCGGCTTCGGCGAGAACCCATAGATGCCCGTATTCTCTTCCGGAGACATCAACTGGATCACTTGCAGACCGTTCTTGCCGTCCGCGACATAACCGAAGAGTGAGTTGTTGGTCATTCCCAGTTTAATGTCGTGGGCGTCGTTGATCTTGCCTCCACCGTTGAACATCTGGTCGAGTTTCGGCTTCTCCGGTTTCTCGACGTCGATGATCGCAATGCCATCCTCGCCATTGGCGACGTAGGCATAGGTGCGGGCCACGTAGAGTTTGTGCGCATGCTTCAGAGGAACCACCGCACCCTCGATCACCTTCGGTTGCTCGGGCAAGGTCACATCCATCACGTTCAGCCCTTCCTCGTCCGTCACGAAGGCGTAACGGAATTGGACGGCCACATGATGCGGATGCTTGAACTTCTCGACGATCGTGATCAGCTTCGGATCGAGCGGATTGTCGAGACTGACGATCGCCAGTCCGCGCTCGCAGGTGATATAAGCATAGACACCCGCGATCGTGATGCTGGAGGCCCCCGTCAGAGCGCCCTGCGGGTTGAAGGCCAGGGCCCGTTTGAGGAAGTTGTTCTGAGGATCGCCGTCGAGCAGTGTCGCCACGCCCATCTTGCGATCTCCAACCACGACCAGCCCTTCTTCTTTATCGCTGACGTAGAGGAAGGCGTACATCGGATGAATCGCTTGCTTGTCATCGCGATATTCCGCTTCCTGGTTCTCCGGCCGGTGTTTCCGAGTCGGATCCACGGCCAGCGTCGACGGAGAGGCGATTCCCGTCGCGTACTTGGTCTTGACGTAGAACTTCTGGCCGAACGGAGAGACCGGCGCGGTCTGGATTCGCTCGGAGAAGCCCTTGTTGTCGATGTTGGCGATGTCGTAGACCCTCAGACCGGCCGGTCCGTTGGCCACATAGACGTATTCGCCGCGCATCTGGATGTCGAGCGCCTCGCCCTTCTTCGCATAGACCTTCCCGAGCATCCCGCCCTCTGAGGCGGTGTGCTCGTAAGCTTCCTGCAGCTTATCACCGTTTTGCGCGTGCAGGTTGAACTCATCCGGGAAGGCGATCTTGTGGAGATACGATCCGATCACCGCCTGCGGCTCTTCGCGTTCGGTCACGGAGACCGCGTGGATTCCGTGTTCACCGTTGGCGACCCAGGCGTAACGGCCGATGAAGTTGTAGAAGTTGTTACCTTGCATCAACAACTGGGCCATG
>DATEFT010000494.1:0-4824 GCA_035280505.1 Blastocatellia bacterium
GGGTTCGACCGGCTGTTTCGCCCGATCGGCGACTGATCGATGTTGACGACCTTGTGCACATGCTCGAGGCCCTCCACCCGATCGTGCTCTCCCGGCAGCGTGCGCGTGTCAACCAGCCGCTTCCAGAGCGCCTTGTAGAGAATCTCGTTGATCAGCGTGCTCTTGCCCGACCCGGAGGCGCCGGTGACGGCGACCAGCATCCCGAGCGGGAAACCGACATCCACTCCCTTGAGGTTGTTCTCCCGCGCCCCGCGAACGGTCAGCATCCGGCCGTTGCCCTGGCGCCGCTGCTTCGGGACCGCGATCGACCGGCGTCCCGAAAGGAATTGCCCGGTCGGCGACGATTCACAGGCGAGCACCTCGTCGAGCCTTCCCTGCACGACCACGTTGCCGCCGTGGACGCCCGGCCCGGGGCCCATCTCCACCACATGGTCGGCGGCGCGGATCGTGTCTTCATCGTGCTCCACGACGATCACCGTGTTGCCGATGTCACGCAGGCTCTTCAGCGTCGCAATCATCTTCACATTATCCTTCGGGTGCAGGCCGATGCTCGGCTCGTCGAGGACATAGAGCATCCCCATCAATCCCGATCCGATCTGCGTGGACAACCGGATCCGCTGCGACTCGCCGCCGGAGAGAGTGCCCGAACGCCGGTTGAAGTTGAGATAGTCCAACCCGATTCCCAGGAGCAGTTCCAGACGGCCGCGGATCTCGCCCAACACCTGCCGGCCCGCATCGGAGCCGCGGCCCGTGGGCTTGACCGTGCCGAGGAACGCATGCAGTTCGTCGAAGTTGAGTTCGCCGACTTCGTGAATATTCTTACCGGCGATGGTGAACAGCAGCCTGGTCGCGCGGACCCGGGCGCCCCGGCAATCGGGGCAAGTATGTTCCACCATCACCTTGTCGAGCCAGGCCTCCATTCCGGAGTTCGCTTCGCCTCGTTGCCGGTAACGCCGGTAATGCCGCTCGATTCGGCGGGCAATCCCGCCGAATCCGACCTCCTGGCCCTCCCAATCGTCGCGCTTGACCTTGGTCTCGGGCGGCGCGACCAGCTTGACCTTCTTCGGCTCGATCCCGTACAGGATCGCCTGGCGCGCCCGCTCGGGCAAATTCTCCCACGGCGCTTCGAGCGAGAAACGCAGCGCTTTCGCCAGGCTGTACATGACCCGCCCGTCCCACGTATCCGGGTTGTACCTGAAGGCTTCGCGCACCAGGCAGCCGCCGAGAATGCTCCGCTGCGGGTCGGGAACGAGCAATTCCGGATGCGTCAGCTTATGAATCCCGAGGCCGCCGCAGGTTCCGCAGGCGCTCTCCGGATTGTTGAACATAAAGTATTCGGGCGCAATCTCGCCGTACACAAAATGGTGCGTCGGGCTGCACAGCCCCTGGTAGAAGCGCTCGGCCTCCGATTTGCCCGCGCCCTTGACGATCTGAATCTGGATCAGCCCATCGCCCACCAGGAGCGTGTTGGCGAGCCCCGCCTTGATGCCCTTCTCGTGTTTCCGGCTGACCACGAATCGATCCACCACCGCTTCCATCCGCTCGATCTCCGATTCGTCGAGTTCGAGCTTCTCCGAGAGATCCACCGGCCGGCCGTCGATGATCAATCGCCGGCAGCCCTTCTTTCGGACCTCGGTGAAGACATAGTCCAGGTCTTCGCCGTAGACCTTGAAGACCGGCGCCCGCAGTTCGATCTCCGTGCCCTCCGGCAGCGACAGGATCGCCTCCAGAATCTGGATCGCGGTTCGGCTGGGCGTCGGCTCTCCGGTGCGAGGGCAGTGCGGCTGAGCGATCGTCGCAAAGAGCAGGTTGAGGTAGCTGGCGATGTCCGTCATGGTCCCGACGGTCGAGCGGGGATTGTTGGCGATCGTCTTCTGCTCGATCGAGATCACCGGGGAGAGGCCGAACACGAAGTCCACGTCCGGCTTCGCCACCTGGGCCACGAACCGCTTGGCATAACTGGAGAGCGACTCCAGATAGCGCCGCTGCCCCTCGGCGTAGATCGTATCGAACGCCAGGCTCGACTTGCCGGATCCTGAGAGCCCGGTGACGACGATCAGGCTGTCGCGCGGGATCTCCAGCGAGATATTTTTGAGGTTATGGACGCGCGCCCCCTGCACCGCGACCGTCGTGCGAGCGGCCGCCCTCGGAGCCATGGCCTCCTCCTCGAAGGAGGTGGAGGCAGAGACCGCCGCCTTCTTACCGTTCCGTTTCACCGTAGCCTTCGGAGCCATCTTATGAATCCAGTTGATGAGTCGATGATGTCTAGCTTTGAACCGCGAAACACGCGAAACACGCGGAAGCCCGAAGGATCGATGATTTCGCGTATTTCGCGTGTTTCGCGGTTCGAAAACAGATGCCCAAACCCTGATCCCGGCTATTCGGCCGGGCGGTCCAGGTATAAGAATGCGAGTTCCTGCACCTCGACGTTGCTCTTCTTCGTGAGGCGAGCGGGCGTCGAGACCTTGCCGATGAGCCCTTGATCCGCCAGGTATTCGCACGCCGAGGTCACGCCGCCGACGTCGAAGTTCCGTTTGAAATGGTTCTCGATCTCGGTGCATGAGCGCGCTTCGCCGACCTCGCGCAGGTGATCGATGATCGGCCCGAAGAGCGTCGCCGCCCGCTGCGCCAGGTAACCGTCGATCGCGTCCAGCGCCGCGCGCACGCTCCGGGTGGTCTTCTTGGCGTTGAGCAGATCGGTGTAGATGAGCTTGAAAAATGCGGGGTTCAGCTTCATCGCCTGCGGGAGCACCTCTCGATCGACCAGCAGGCGCGCCTCGATCACTTCGATCTTGGCCAGCGGCGTCGCGGCATAGAGAATCCACAGCGCGGCATAGTCGAGGTCGCCGCGAGTCAGAAACCACTTGTGGGCCTTGTAGATGGCCGAGAGCGCATGCGTCGCCGCGTGCAGCAGTTGGACCTGCGCGTCGCGGTCGCCGATCACGTCGAGCCGGGCGCAGAGATCGGCGATCGTCTGGTCATGCGTATAGAGCAGCTTCCCCTTGGCCAGGAACGAATGCATGAACGAGTTGCGGATCGAGGCTTCGGCCAGCTTGCGGAACTCCGCCCGCTGGATGAGGAAGGCGTGAACGTTCACCCCATCCGCATAGAGCGAAAGCCCCTCTTCCTGGTTGGTCTTCTTGTCGTCAATCGTCACGAAGACCAGATCGATATCGGATTTGGCCCAGACCGTGTCGTGCGAGAGGCTGCCGCAGAGGATCGCGGCCAGGACGGAACGATCCTCCTTCACCTGATCGATCAGCGCCTCCAGCGCCTCGGTAAATTTTTGCTTGAGCGACTCGTTCCCCATCTAGACAGTTTCCACCGGTCTCCTCAATCTCCATTTCGCGTCCCATGTATAGCACAAACGATCCGCATCTTAAACAGACAATCGTCCGCCGAGAGCCGGGATAGCCTACTCGAAGAGACGAGCATCCTGAAAGCTCGGAGATCGTTGCTCACAAAATTGGTTTACAAATCGCGAAACACGCGAAAGACGCGAACTATTCGATGGCCTGGATCACGACCGTGGCCGGGGCCAGTCCGGCGGCGGAGGCGATCACGGTGATGTTGCTCCCCGAGGCCCGAGCCCTGATGAAGGCCAGGCATCGCCCCTGGTAGGCGCGGCGTGCGTTCGACTGAAATGGCTCGTGGCTGCTGTTGTCGCCGCTGTCCACGGCCGCGACGAAACCGGGGCCGGTCACCTTGAATTCGATCGAATTGATCGCGGTTGGAACGGTCTCACCATTCTTATCGACGACCAGAGCCGTGACGGTGGCAAGATCGTCCCAGCGAGTCCTCAGCTTGTCGCGATCGGTCGTCAATAAGATCTTCGCGGGTTCGCCGGCGGTGCGCATTTCGTGCCCGGCCCTGGTTTTCCCCCGAACAATGCCGAGGGCCTGAATCGTTCCGGGCTCGAATGGAAGGCTCCAGGTCCGCGGCGAATCATCGGCGGGACGAGGTTTGCGGCCCAACCATTTACCGTTGAGAAAGAGTTCCACCTCTTCGCAATTGCTGTAGACCTCGACCTGCTCCTCGTGTGGGGAGAGATCGCGCGGCGTCCAGTCGGCGAAGAGCACCTGCGGGCGGCGTTGCTGAATGGGCTCATAGCCGGGATCGGTCGGTGACGCGGCGGTCGGGGCCACCCGTCTGGACATGTAGACCACCGGCCGATCATCCCACCAGCTCCGTCGCTGATATGCCGACGGGCGCGGCAGGCCGGTGCGATCCAGCAGACCGAAATTGTCGGCGATCGCCGGCCACTGGCGAGACTCGCCCAGGTAGTCGATCCCGCTCCAGATAAACTGGCCGGCATAAGGCGCGTGGTCGCGCAACGCCAGCCAGACCTGCCGGTCGTGGCCGTTCTCGGTCCCCAGAATTTTGCGCTGGGGATTCTGCCGATGGGCGGCGAGAATCTCGTTCTCGCGGTAGTTCTGGCCGACGACATCGAGCAGATCGGCCAGACCGTTGTCATAATCGTGGCTGACGTTGGGCCGGAAGAGCCCCTGGGTCACGGGACGCGTGGGGTCCGCTTCGTGAAAGGCCGCCACCAGCGAAGAGAGAATCTCTTTGGCCAGTTCGGCCTTCGGAGTATCGTGAATCTCGTTGCCCGCGCTGTAGATCACCACGCTCGGGTGATTGCGGTCGCGGCGCACGGTATCGCGGAGATCGATCTTCGCCCAGTCCTTGAAGTAGAGATGGTAATCGTGGGGATTTTTGGCCACGGTCCAGCAATCGAAGAGTTCATCCATGACCAGGAATCCCATGCGATCACAAAGATCCAGAAAATCCGGGGACGGCGGATTGTGGGCGGTGCGGATGGCA
>DATEFT010000495.1:0-2421 GCA_035280505.1 Blastocatellia bacterium
CAACGCCCGGATGGACCGCGAGCTACACTGAGTACCCTGTTGATCACACCGATGGGGAGACCGCGAACACGCGGAATACGCGAGATCAACGACCTTTGGCGTGTTTCGCGTGTCGACCGCGAGTTCAGACAAGAGCCTTCCTAAAAGACCGTTGTCATCACCTCTACTTGCTTACCTGGTTGAAGAGTCTTTCCACGACGATCCCAGCATCATTTCTCCCGGAACCCACGATGGCGGTCTTCCGACTGCTCCAGACTGCTCTGGACTATTCCATCGGTTTGCGTTTCCAGGCGCCGATGAGTAAGGGCGGCAGCACGGAATGGTAGCGGTCGCCCCGCTCCGCGTCGGTCAGTTCTTCGAGGAAGGCCCGGCTCTCAGCTTCGGTCGTGAGCCCCATCTGGAGGGCCCGCGGCAGGAGGCTCAGGTAGACTCCCCGGAGCATGGCGCCGTATTGGGTGATCGACCCGATGAGGCCGGAGACGTCGGTTCCGTCCGGACTGCCGAGGCCGGCCTCGATGAAGTAGGCCGGCAGTTTATGTCCGAGGTAGATATCACGGCCGTTCCGCCTGAACACTTCGAAGACGACCCTGGTGAATTCATCTTGTGTCTTGAGCCTGGGATAGATCTCGATACTGCGAAGATCGAAGTCTTGGACCACGATGCATCCGCCGGGTTTCGTCCAGGCCGCCATCTTGCGCAGCACGGCAATCGGATCTTGAACGTGAAAGAGGACCAGCCGCGCATAGATCAGATCGAAGAGCTGTTCGGGCAGCTCTTCGGTGGCCTCGAAATCCCGTTCGATGAAGGTGACGGGGCAGGCGGTCGCACTCCGCAGCATTTCGACGGCCTGCAAGCCGATCCGGCCGTCGGTATCGAGACCGGTGACGTGTCCCGTCGCTCCGACCAGCTCTCCCATCAAGCGCATGACTTCGCCGGGCCCGCAACCGATATCGAGGATGCGCATTCCTTCCCGCAGTCCGGCTTGCTGCAGAAATCGTTTGGTCGCAACCTCCCAGGCCCGGGCCTGCTGACGGAGCCGCTCATATTCCTCCGGTGTCCGACCCAGCGTGTAGTTGTCGACCGGAGGAACTGAAGAGTCTGATGGCATAAGTGCTCCTCTCAATCGGCTGTTCAAGGGCTCGGCGAGAAGCCGAGATCGCCCAGCCAGTCATCGAATCGCGCGGGCCAGGTCGCGACGGCGTTGCGGTTGCGGTCGCGGAGTCCGAAGCCGTGCCCGGCGCTGGAGTAGATGTGGAGTTCCGCCGGAACTCCGGCCTCTTTGAACTTCAGGTAGGCTTCGGCGAGCCCTTGCGAGATATCGGGCCGATCGTTGTATCCGCAGACGAGAAAGGCCGGCGGCGAGTCTTTGGTGACGGCGATCTTTCTGGAGCCTCCGGGATAGATCAGCGCCTGGAAGTCCGGGCGCGAGCTCTGGCGGTCCACCGCCTCGGCCGCATCTTTGAGGCCGCCGTCGAAACGCATGCTCGCCAGCGCCGCCAGCTCTCCGCCGGCGGAGAAGCCCATGACTCCGATGCGCGACGGGGAGAGCCCCCATTCCGCCGCCCGGCTTCGCACCAGGCGAATCGCCCGTTGAATGTCCGCCAGCTCGTGGGTCTCGATCTGATAGGTCGAATTGGGCTCCCGCGCGAGCCGGTATTTGAGCACGAACGCGGCGATGCCGTGGGCGTTGAGCCACTTCGCGACATTGTGGCCTTCATGTTCGGCCCAGAGTTCGCGATGGCCGCCTCCCGGCGCGATGATCACGGTCGCCCGCGCCGTCTTCTCTTTGGGCAACAGGTAGGGTGTGATGGAAGGGGCATGGATGTTGGAGAGGACGTGTTCGCCGTCCGGAGTGACCCGGACGGACTCTCCCACCGTCTTGCCTTCCGACCCCGGCGCGCCGCCGGGCCACAGCAGGATCTCTTTCGGTTGATCCGCGCTCAAGCTCAGGGCCGGCAATGACCACAACAACAGGAACAGACCCGGTAACATCGATCTATTTTTCATAATCGGCCTCCGGTTCGATCGTCAAATAGTCTGCGTGAAATTGTCGGGATTGGATTCGGATTTCACACGGAATTGTCGTCCAAGAGGCCGATTATTTCCAGTCGGGAATCGAGCCATGGTCTATTTGGGCGTACTTTTCTGGCGCGGGTCATCCGCGGGATTGACGAAGATCACCTGGAACGGGCCGATTCCGTGCACCTGCACGATCGTTTCTCCCTTGGAGTAGGCAAAGTGCGGCATCTTTTTCGGGAGCAGGCCGAAACCCCCGACCGGCAAAGGCTTCATCGACGAGGTCTCATACTTCTCTCCCATGCCCACCAGAAACGTCCCTTTCAGGACCGTGATATTCTCATCGACCGGATGCCAGTGCGGCGGGACTTTCATTCCGTCCGGCAGCTTTATTCGCAGGACGAA
>DATEFT010000496.1:0-22897 GCA_035280505.1 Blastocatellia bacterium
TCCACCGACCGGACGCCGCGTCCGTAAGTGAATAGTACACTTTTGTGTTTTGGCAGCGATTTGAAGGACTTAGCGGCGCGGCGCGGGGCGAATTGGGGAGGCGGATTGGTAGTTGGTGGCGAGGGTGGGTCAGGCTGGCTCCTATACTTTCCAGCTTGCAGTAGCAGTAGCCCGGCTGGTAGCCGTTTTCTCAAAAACTTCTGGATCTTTGCCGCAGTTTTTGGTACAATTCGGCTCGAAATTATAAATAGCCCGCAACGTGAGCTGAGGCTATCTCACGTCAGGAATACCAACCTGCTAAGTTGCACAACGGGCAAGACGCCCGCGCCCTATCCTTGGTGGCGCGTAATAAATCACAAGAAACAATTTGACGAAACCTACTGACTACTGAGCCAGGACCTGAAGTCTTACTTCAGCAAGTTCTTGCCAGGAAGCCAATATATTCAGCTATGAGAGGAGACAACCATGTCTATCATTACTGGAAACGCGCCAATCCAAACCTCAACGACTAATATAGAAAAAACATTATCCGTCAGACGAGCATCCATTTCGGTCAAAGAGTTCGCCGAAGCCCACAGACTAAGCCTTGATTCAGTCTACTCCGCTATCGCAAGTGGGCGCTTCCCATTTAAGTTCTGGAAAATCGGCAGGAGCATCAGGATTTCGGTTGATGCGTTGGGCGACGGTAGTCATAACAAAGCAGCGTAACAAGGAGTAGCGATGATGAGCGTAAAAACAGAAATGGCCGGTCGCATTCCGGCCACTCAACTGAACGAAGTAAAACATAACAAGAACAGTATAGCATGGCCCGGCCAGGTCAGAGAGCTATCTCCAGAAACTGTTAAAAGTCTGGATAGGCTGCTACCAATCCGTGATCAGCGGAACACCGCGGCAATCATTTCCGCGATCTTTAATAGCGCACGGCTAGGAGTGCGTTCTGGTGCCGCTTTTTTTATTCTAGCCTTGCTCAGTAGATGCGAGGATGACCAAGATGGAATACAAACGAAATGTAAAGTTGTCTTAGAAGAATTAGCTGCTGATGGGAAAATATCCGTCGACGCAGTCCGCAAGATACGCGACCGGCTAAGAAAGAAACAAGATGAAAACGGGATCAAGTTAGTTACCTGGGATCCACCAGCAAAATATAGAAATCACAAAGGTGAGCTGAGATCTGAGACAACAGAATATAATCTCTCTCCTTTTATCTCCTTGATCATTGATGTGCAACGGGAGGCATACTGCCCTCCATACGAGGGATTGGCAGAGAAGAATTTTCACCTTGCCGTAAATTATGCCGCAGCTAAATTAGTGAGGGCCAGAATCACCGCCAAGCCTACCTCAACAGCCGTTCAGAGATCTCCAGAATCCGATCTTAAACAATCGATGACCTATCTGACAAAAGCTCTTTCTGACCTCCCTGCGGTTATTGCCTCTGAACGCCTTTTTCACTTGCTGCAATCTGAAGAGTTTGAAAATCGGCGGGAAATAATAGTCGCCACCCTGAAAGATTTCGCGGAGAACTATGAAAACCTAAGAGAACAGTCAGAGGCTAATCAAAAAATGGCAGCATCGATTCAGGAGGAATTTTGCCCAGGATCGCCGAAAACAGGAGGCGCCAGCAATTTATGAAACTGATCGAAGCCACCACGTTGACATCCTCATCATCAATGGCCAAGACCAAAGATCACATTTGCGATCGGCGCTGTTATGACCCGAAAGTCAAAGCTAAAAAGGACAAATGCATCTGCATCTGCGGCGGAGTCAATCACGGCGTCGGCCTGGAGGCAGCCATCGCCAACATCCGCAATTTTCAACAATCCAACTGGGCCGAAGCAAAAGAGACTGAACTCGCCGAGAAACTCTGGAACCGCAGGGTCTTCGCCGACGTCGGCGTGGCTTTTTTTCCATCTTACGATTCCGGGCCGTCCGATCGGGAATTGGAGGAGGAGATCCGAAAAGATGCCGAATTAATTGCCCGCACCGAGTTCAAACAGCGCGAAAAACTCAAAGGCGCCCGCATTCAGTATCACTCGCCCATCGGCCCAGGGCTTCCTCTGAAGCATATCTATACCGAACTCCGATACCGCGGCGAAATGCTGACCCGGATAATCGACGAGGTCTTGCAGGAATGCAGGCAAAAATTCTGTTTATCACCAACCGACCTCAAGATTGATCCCAATTCTGGGGTTGTTGAGATGATGGTCGGAGAGCCAATGTGGAGATATCTGGCAGACCTGCTGGACGGCTATTATCAGCGCGAAAGGCTCCGCAGATTTGAAATCCAGCTCAAAGAAAGGAATATCAACCTCAAATGACCGATCATCAACTTTTAACCGCCCTTTTAGCCGGGTCTGCCCTACTCATCGAACTCGCGATCATCGGCTCGACGCTCTGGCTTGGACACCGGATCAATCGAATAATCGCTACTCTCTCCCGGAATGCTCGACCGAGCGCCGGCAAATAACCGACGAAAGGATCAATAAAGATGCAAACTGAAACTCTGAATCAATCTACGCCACTGATACCATCCACCAGTTCACAGCTTCAGCCCGCTGAGCTGGCCGCGCCCATTGAGGCCACCGACTCCAACAGCCCCGCGGAAATCCCCTCCGTCACCCTCCAACTCGGCCCGACCGAATGCGAGATCCTCCGGTTCGCCCTCGTTCGCGCCTGGCCGGAATTGGCTGAGAACGATAATCCCGCGGTCGTCGATGGCGCCGCCCAAATGGTGAAAGTCGCGATTCAAGCCTCGAAGCACATGCGAGCCACGAAGGGGTATATGTCGCCGGCTAAGAACTGAGGGCGAAATTCATCTTGTTAGGCCAGCATTCGGGGGCGACTCTCAATCAAGCCTCCCCCGAATATTATCAACAGTAGTATCAGAACGGATCCTGCCTATCTGGAATTAATCTAGCAGACGCGATTTTCAATGCTGGCCCCGCGCTGATCGTGATAGCATGTCTGCCGCCTCAGCTCTGATCCGAAATCATTAACCTTGAACAACTTTGCCTTTCTTTGTCAATCCAGGAGGTGTATGGGAAATAATGACTCTGAAGGGAGTATGGGTCCAATAATATTCATGACGCTCGGCCTCACAGGATGGCTATGGTTTCTCGCGGAAGCCTATTTTGGGCCGAAATCTATTGTCGTAAAAATAATATTGACCGTTGGTGGCATACTCGCAGCATTGATGGTTTCTGCCCGGATCTGGGGGCCGATCTTGGGGCGGGTATTAAGCCTACGACATAATTCCAAAATTCCAGAAGTTATTGCAGATCAAGATCAGCTAGGTTTATTAAGAACCCACATGGTTGAATCTGGAACGATGACCTGTGAGAATGCCGATCATCTGATAACACTTGCTGCTGCTCAATCTCTGTTCTCTGCGTCACAGGAAGAGGTGGATATTGTCAGCGAATATGGTAAGCTCCTCGAAGACGAATCAGGTCCTTTGCGCCCTATTTCTGAACTTCCATATCCAAAGGAAACCATTAGGCTAGCAATCGAAAATCTGCTTGTGCGAGTACAAGACCCCGTATATAGTCGCAGCCTTCGGATGGGCCTGTTTTGCCTGGATAATTTCATTCCCGACGAAGAAGTTCCGAGGGATCCTGATGAGAACCAGCGTAAGTGGATGATGCTGCGTTTCGGCTATGGTAATTCTCAGCAAAACAATAAAGGGACTGTATGACCCAGATTGAGAGGGGTCAGCAAATTGAAGGTATGCATAGTGGAGCCGGAAAGGACGATCCATGGTATTAAACACGATAATGCCATTGTTGCTTGTAGCTGCTGGCGGAGTGATTGGTATACTCTCGAACTATCTGACACAAGTATTTCAATCGAAGCGAGAGAGGAAAAGTATCTCATCCGCTTTTGCCGGCGAAATCAAAGCCATTCTTTACATTGTTGAGAAAAGAAACTATATCAACTTGTTTAAAGCTGATATTGAAGAGATCAAAGAGGGGAAAGCCGTCGGAAGCTCAATCTCAATATCGAGCAGTTATTTTAGTGTTTATATTGGTAACGTAGGTAAACTTGGATTACTCAATGCCCCGCTTCCGGAAGAACTCGCGACTTTTTATACCCTTGCGATGTCGGTCCTTGAAGACATTAAGGTCATTAGCGACCCAAAATGTACCTGGAATAATAAGGAAGAGCAACTATGGTACTATGAAGAGCTGCTAGCTTTGTTTATAGAAGCAGATGAATTAGGCCGTCGCATTCTTAAACGATTGGGCAATGAAAGCATTGCGGTAAAAGATAAATCACAATCATAATCGTTAACACTACTTATCCCGATCTCGATCAATTCTCGTCTTTTTCAGCGATTCCTCAAGGTGAGGGTATTGTGGGTTCGATCTCCGCTCCAACCGATTCCTCAACCACGTATTCGCCATCTGCAACAACCCCGCCAGCAACACCGGCCCAAGTGCCAGCGCAAATTGAATCCAAATCGGCTGAGCGGTGAAGAACGCGATAGCGAGGCCGACATATCCACCGACTGTGGCGGGAAGTGCGGCGGTGAGTGCGGCGATTCGTTCCTGACTCATTCGAGGGTCCCTCCTTCTGCAGAGGCTGGGGCAACTTCTATCCCCCGACCTCTCACTGGTCCGCCCTGCGCAATCCTTGCCCGCCGTTCACCGACTGTCCGTAATATCCTACGGTAGTCGTCGAGCGCCTGCTCCATTGAGTTCAGCCGGCCGGTCCGCGAGGCCGCCACGACCTTCTGTCGCGCCTCCTGAATGAACCGTCGATCCTCAGTGTTCTGGATGTCCAGCGACTCTCGCAGATCAATCGACGGCTGACCGACTCCGATCAGCATCTTCATCGCGCGCTCGACCACCGACTCGGAATCACCGAGCGGTTTGAAGAATTGCCGAGCGACGGGCGGGGCGACCTGGGCCAGAGTATAGGCAAAATAGGGGTTTACATACGCCACCGGCTGCCCGGTCTTACGATCACGACCCCACTCCCAGCCGATCATCTCCTTGATCGCTTCGGGAAGTACGCGATCCAGGGCCGTATCCTTGACCGAGCCGAGCCGTCCTTTGCCGCCGTAGCCCCTCGCATCCTCGATCACCTTTCCGGTGAAGAAGTCACGATTAGCGATGACCTCGGCGGGGATCTTCAGGAACGGGGAGAGCATCCCGAGGATGTTCTTTTCGGCCGTTCGTCGGTAGTCGATCTCGCCGTCCTTCCGGGTCACCGTGAATAGACTCAGCGCGTCGAAGGGCGTAATGTTGTTGAAGATGTTGAATAATGCTCGACCGTCCTTGTCCATCCCTGTGTAGATGCGGGGTTGATCGATCAGGTAAGAGCGGCCGAAGATTTCGCGCTCAGCCGGGGAGAGCGTGGCGGGTTGGCCCTTCTCGTCACCGCTGACCACTTTCCCGATTAGCTCGGAGACTTTGTTCGCCGTGGCCGCGGCGCCTGGGTTCTCCAGCGTCTCGCGCAGCACGAACGGGATCGCGAGTCTATTGAAGCTATAGAATGGAACAATCCGTTTGAGGACCTCATTCTCGAAACGACTGAACGAACGACCATAGTCGAATAGAGCCCGGTTGACGGTTTCAGCAGCTTGGCGCGGACTTGCCCCTGTCATCAGAGTGTTGATGAACAGCGCGAGTCGCGACGTGTCCTCGACCTTAGACGACAGTCCGAGGTAGCCTTCAACGAGCGCCTTCGTTCCAGCGAACGCTTTCCCGCTTAAGTCAGTCCGCGCGCCGAGCCCGATCTCATCCTGGAGGGATCGCTTGAGCGCTTCTCCGCTGATGGCGCTCGTCCCCCGGAGGATTCCGTTCTGCCGCGCGAGCAGTTCGACCTCCTCTCGGCTCAACTTCTGGCCGGTTGGTAACGTGAAGGACATCCCTCGAGCCAAGTCATCAATCTCCCGCGCCCGGTCAACATTGCGGCCCGCGAGTTGCGCGGCCATCTCCAGGTCTTCAGGCGCCACATACTTCTGGAGCCATTGAGCCGCCGTCTCGGCCAGTCCCGCCGATCGCGTCGATTTGCCCATCACGATCCGAGCCGCGGCGCTGTAGGTGCGCGGATCAAACGCTCGCGCTGCGTTGTTCCCAGACACCAGCGCGGCCTGCAGAGAGTTCTGAACGAGTTGCTTCGGAGCAAAGCTGGGGTTAAGGGCTGTCTTCGATATTTTCCACTTGCGTTGAATCCAGTCGAGCGCCCCGAGGATATCGCTGGTCTCGTCGCCCGCGAACGTCGGGAACCTCATCTCGCCAAAGTATCGCCAGTCGTTGAGAACCCGCTTCGGCCATTTCGCTGGATCCTTCCCGAATAGCGTTTCGAGCGCGTCCATCGCTTGCTTGCGGGGGAGGGTCTGGCGGGCTTGAATTGCTCGCTGTACGTAGAGCAGAACGGCGTCCATCTCCGGGCTCGCGCCATCGCGAATCGCCGCGGCGAGATCCGTCGCCTTCTGAAGTTCCTGGCCGGTCAGCCCGGCCGCGTCGATCCCGTCTGGCCCGACTCGCGAAAGCAGTTTCTCCGCCTCCTCCGCGCTGCCGCCGATCGCGTTGTAGACCCTCGGATCGAAGTTCGCGATCTGCTGGCCGGCGATTCCGGCGGCGCGCTCGAGTTCGGCCGCCCTTCCATATCCTTGCAACAGCGACATGGTAATCGCCCGCTCCTTTGGGTCCAGCGGAGTTGTCCGGAGGGCCATTTGGAATATCTCTGGGGCTCTTACCGCTCTCTCCGCATCATCGAGTGATTCGACGCCGGCCTGGAAGCCGTTGATCACTTTCGAGATCTTCTCGCGGCTCTCTTTCGTTGTGCCCTCCACCAGTTCCCGCACATCCCGGACCACATCACCCTTGATAAAATCCCATTCGTTCTGGAGTTTGGCGATTGTCTTGATGTACTCGTGGTCGAGGTCGTAGAAGCGATCGAACGCGCCGCGAACCACCTTGCCGGCATTGATAGCCTGCTTGATCCCCGGCAGCCCAGCCACCGCCTTCACCACGCCATCCAGCCGATCGAGCCCGACGGCCTTGATCATCTCCGGTGTGATCAGCGAAATCCGCGACTGTAACGGCGTTAAAGGAATCCCAACCGTGAGCTTCAAGCCTCCCGGCTGGAAGATGGCGCGCGAGGTCTCCGGGCTCATCGCCGCCACACGGTTGATCAGATCATCCGCGGACTCCAGTAACTCTCCATAGTCCAGGCGCCGGGTGAGCGTTGAGATGGAATCCGCCGCAGCCTGGGCATTCGGCAGGCCCAGACGCTCGAGGCTGATCTGGCCGGCCAGGTCATCGAGTCCCTGTTCTGTTACGCCCGGCGGTAGTTTCCCGCCCAGCACTGCCCGGATGTCATTCCCGACGCTCTCGGTTGTCTGCTTGAGCACACCTTCGGCGGTCTCTGCCGCTCCGAACCTGGCCCCCTCCGCGATCTCCTTCGGCAACCGCGCGAGACTCTCTCGCCCGAGCACCTGCGCCGCTTCACTCGGTCCGAGTTGGCTGAACAGGCCACGCTCGGCAGCTCTCCCAAGCCCGGTCGTAATCTCCTGTCCAGCCAACCGTTCGATCGCTCCGGCGCGGAGCGTTTCTCCGAGAGTTGAGAGGGCCCGGCCTCCGATCCGGGCGCCCTTCGTGGCAGCCCCAAGGCCGAGGCCAAGGTAGGTTGTCGGGTCGAGCGCGATGTCTCCGAGGAATCCGATGGCTTTCGTTGCCAGCGGGTTGTTGGCCGCGAACTCCGGATTCGAGCGCCGCAGGACGTCGGAAAAGCCGAGCCGCTTTGTAGAGCTCAACAACTCGGAGCCAGCCCGTCCCAGCGCGTCGAGTACTGAGGCGTTGTCATTCAACAGTGCGTCGAAGAACCCCGCGCTCGCATATTGCCCCCGGGACAAAAAATCCAACACCGGGGCGGCAACGCTTAATGCCGTATGCGCACCCGGAATGTTCGACAAAAAGGACGATTCGGTCGGCTGAGCTGGTTTGGAAGGACCGCTCCCGAGCAGCGAATCGAAGCCGCCCGACGACCCCTGCGCCGGGGCGCCCCCTCCCCTCAAAAGCTTGTCGAATCCGTCGGCCATATCCCATCCTCCTGTTAATACTGAGCGTTACCCTGCTGGCGGATGAAGTCCTCGTTGGGGCGAAGCATCCGGCCAACCGCGGCGGGGATGGATTTGATCTCCTGGAGAGACTGATTCTGGGCCTGGCCCCCCGGGAGAATCGGAGTCGGTTTTTCTGGGGCTGCCATCGGTGCGCCCCCCAGCCCATACTTCTGGGTCAGCTCCGCCAATCGGCCCGGAGCATCCGCCTGGATCGCCTGGAGAATCTGTGCGTTCGTCGCCCCGCGAGCCCTCGCCGCTTCGATCTTCTGTTCGATCGTCATTGTCGAGGCTGGCCCGGTCTGCCTCGTGATGATCTGCTTGATATAGGTCCCTGGCGGGAACCCCGCGACTGACCCATCGCTCGAATATTTCAGCGCCTTCATCGGCACGACCTGACCATTCGTCAGCTCGACCAGTTGGTTGCTCTCACCGGCTGCGCCACCTGTTCCTTGCCGGGCTGCGAGTCCTTGAAGCCGTTGGACGCGGGCGTTAACCGCCGCCAGCGACTTCTCCGCGCCTGGGGTCAGTGTGTCGCGCAGCCCCGCGTCGTACTCCCCCAGTTCCTTCGCATACTGTCCGGCTCCCTGCAATCGATACTCCTTCGCGAAGTCTCTGGCCTTTTGCGCTTGTTGCTGCTTAAACAGGTTTTGCTGCTTTTCATCAGCAATTCGCTCCGCCTCCTGCTGGCGTTTCAGCTCGAACATCCGGTTCAGCTCGGCCTCCTGCGCGCGGAATGTCCGCTCTCCCAGCAGTTCCTGTTGGCGTCGCATGAACTCGGCCTTGTCCCGCTCCGCTTGACGTTGGTCCACTCGGTCCTCCCGTCTCGACGCCACATCCTCCTGGATCGCTATAGTGGTCAACTGCCGCTCGAAGTCCCGCTGCTCCCGCTCGCGATTCAGTTGCTCCTGTCGGGCCTGCTGTTCGCGTTGAAGCTGCTCATTTCGCCGCTGCATAACCATCTGACCGAGCGCGGCTCCCGGGTCGTCCGAGATCCCAACCTGAATCCCTTGGCCAATGCGTGCGAGGATATTCTGCAGCGCCGAGAGTTTCTGGGATGTAGGCTGCGGCTGGGATGTAGGTGGCGCGATCGGCGCGGTTCTGGCCGCTTGCCCTTTCGTTCCGGCAATCAACAACGGCAAAACCTGTTCAAGCGATGGGCGGCTCAATGAGAGGTCGCCCCCCGGCATTGACGATGGCAACTGCCCGCCGGGAATTTGCCCTGCGTCCGGCACAAACGGCGGAGTTACTGGCGAAACCGGAGCTGATGGCAGAATCGCCCCCCCTCCCGCCTGTTCATCCGGCAATCCCAGCGCCCTCCGAAGTGCTGCGACGGCCGGGCCGGTTAGTTGAGTTTCAAATCCGTTCGGCATTTTCGATTACCTCCTTAACTCTACTAACTATTAATAATCCCAGGGATCGAGCCCAGACTGGCCCCGCCTGTCGCCGGCGCCAAGGCGATTCCGGCCGCCGCACCGAGAGCTTTTTTCAGAAAGCTGTCTCCCTCATTCGCCTTTTTGACCGCGATATCCGCGGCGGTGTTACTGAACTCATAGTTGACATTGAACTGCCGGGCTCGCTCTTGTAAGTCCTTCAATTGCTGGTCGATGTTCGCGCCCGCCAAATCACGCTGGGTCGCCTGGCTGGTAAGCGTCGAGAGCAATCCCGCGAGGGTATTGATCTGTCCCTGGCTCGCCGCATTTGACGCCTGGAACGAACCGAGCTGGGTGTTCGCGGCGTTGCCCAGGCCCTGCAATGCTGCCTGCAACTTCGACAGTCCCTGCTCGGTCAGAAACTGTCTGGTCGTCAACTCCCGCTGAGCTGCGTTCGATAGTTGCTGGGCCGAGACAAGCCCTTGGTCCTGGAGCAGTCTCGACAAAGCCCCGGTCGCGATACTCGACTGCTGGATGCGGTTCCCGAACAGCCTCGCGAGCTGGCTGGCCTGGTCGTCATCGAACTGCTGGGCCAAGCGAGCCTGCTCCGCCGCGTTGATGGCGTCAAGCGCGGCCTTAGTCTCTGGATCGAGTGCCGCAAGGGCTGCGGGTTGCTGAAGCTGCTGGGCAATCCCGCTGATCTGCTGGAGATATTGACCGACGCCTGTGTCCAAAGCCGCCGGATTCTCGCCCCTTGCCTGCGCCAGCGCATTCGCTGACTGCTGGCCGGCTACTCCGGACAACTGCTGCACGAGTTGCTTCGCGAAATCCAGCTCCCCAGCGGACTGCGGGAGAACCTTCGGGCGGTTCGTGTTGTCGATAATATTCCCGGCCTGTGGGCCTTCGCTCTGCATCAACACATCATGCGTGTAGCCGTCAGCGTCGATATACTTGACCTTGCCGGGTTGACGCGAGATGACCTTTGCCCCTGGAGGAACCTCGTAATCCAGGCTCCCGAAGAACACCTCGGATGCTGTGTTTATATCGTATTTTGGATGAGCCTCCCGGAAATGCTCGAATTGACTCAGGTTTGAGATTTTTGATGGCATTCTGGATCCTCCTTAGCTCGGCGTCGTGTGTTTAATGATCAAGGCCCGGTTGATGCTGACTGAACTGGCAGTGGTCAGCACCGTCACGATTTGAATATCGTGAGTCGCTGCGTGATTCCAGCTTGAGGAAAAGAACTCTCCCTGCAGCAGCGATCCTCCTTCGAAAGAAGTTCCCACTGCATCGAGGTTGCTGGATGTATCTCGCCGGATGTAGCCAGTCAGGTGAACTAGGCTGTTCCCGGTGTATGTGGCTGTTTGAACGATGACGTTCGAATCGATCGCGAGCCGGATCTGTTTATTGTTGGCACCAGGCGAGGAACACCAAACATGCACCTCCAGCCAATCGCCATCCCGGCCCAGTAAATTTGCCGAGAGGGTTTTAATCGTGGTCGTGACCGTACCAGATCCCGGACTGGTATTTGGGAAGGGCGACGCGTACATCCCGCTCATCGCGATGTCGTCACTGGATACGGTCGAGCCATTACCGGCTCGGCTTAAAATCCTTCCAGTAGACCCAGCTCTGAAATAAGTATTGAGGGTGATGTCTCCGGCATTTTTCCCATTGATCGTAATCCCGATATCTGTATTGCCGCCGCTCGCGGTGATCGTCGGCGCGTTACCCGTTGCCGCATTCGCATAGGTGATCTCGTTCACCGCTGAGCCCGTCGCGGTCAGGTTGAACAGTTCGTTGCCATTCGTATCGAGGATCGAGGTTCCGATCCGAGGGCTCGTTAAGGTTTTGTTCGTGAGGGTGTCGGTTGTCGCTCGGCCCACCAACGTATCAGTTGATGTCGGGAGGGTCAGAGTCCCGCTGTTGACGATCGTCGCGATAATCGGGGCCGTCAGGGTCTTGTTGCTCAGCGTTTCTGATCCCGCCAGGGTCGCCAGGGTCCCGGTTGTTGGGAGGGTGACGTTGGTGGCGGCGATCAGGGTGAAAGTGGCGTTGAATGCGCCCGAGGTCGTCAGATTCCCGCCTAAAGTGATCGTCTTGCCGCTATTCGCAACCCCAGTGCCGCCGTTCGCTCCCGCCAGTACCCCGGTCGCGTTCGCCATATCCAAATAATAGCTGCCCTCCTGGTCATCGAGCTTATCTGCATTCAAGTTGCTGACTTTAGTCATCGAGGCCACGACAAATGGCGCCGTTCCTGTCGCCAACACCGACTGCAACTGCCCGGTATTATTCACCTTCAGCTTTTCGACGCCGTTCACCTTCCACTGCTGGACGAGGCCGGCGCCGAGCTGGTCGAGCGCGAGAGGAGCATCAGTCGCGTGGCTATACTTAACAATCAAATTCTTGCTGGTCGAGGTCCCAGCCAGTAAATCAATGATTTGATTCAACTCAGCGTTCACCTGCGCGGATTGGATCGCCGAGCCTGGGATGAATGGGGTTAATCTAGCCAGTACTGCCATCCGTTATCTCCTTCCATCTTCAAGGCGCTCGGTGATAAGTGATCACCATGCTCTCGATGAAGACCTGATTGCTGCCAGTTCCTTGGTCGGTAATCTGAACCGAGACTCCGGAGGTCCAGTCAATACTGATCCCCGTCGAGCTCGTAACTGCTAGTCCAGACAATCCAGGGAGCAAGAAGTTCGTGACGTAGGCGGCACTTGAGCTGTTGATCCGGCTGACCCTGGCCGTAATTCTTAGATCAACGCTCGAGGAATTGCTCGGGCTCAGGATCGTATTCCCGCCGACCTTCAGTCTAAGAGTATTGCTGGAGGAACTGACCTGAGACAGCCCAATATCAATCGTGATGAAATCGCCGTTTCCGCTCAGGGTGTTGGCTGGGATCGTGAACGAGTCCAAGGTCGTCTCGCCGGATCCGCTGTTCGCAGCATTGACGACGGATGAATATAAGACTCGTGACATTCCAGGAGCGGTGACGGTCCCGGTGACGGTTAGAGCTCCTCCGATGCTGGCATCATCGCTCACGGTCAAATCGTCGCCAACGGTGACGTCTCCGTTGACTGTCAGGTTTGCGGTGACGGTCCCTCCGGTTAATGGAAGAAACTGATCAACATATGCCTTCCTCGCCAATTCGGTCGATGTGCTCGGATTGGCAGTCGCGCGCGGGAGAATATTAAAGGTCGGGATTCCGGTTGATACCTCAATGCTCAAAGGAGTTGCACCCGCAACGTCGCTGATGAAAGCCCAGTTCGTCCCGTCGTTATTGATCCGGACCTGCTTGGAGCCGGTCGCGTGCAGTAAGACCAGCTCCGGAGTTGTCTTGCTGATGATCAAGTCTGAGGCGAGCGTCTGGTCTGATGTGTCGGATTTCCGGATGAAGTCGGTGCCGTGCAGGCCATCGACCATATCGGCATTCAGATTCGCGCACACGGTTGTAGACGTAACGCTGATTGGCGCCACTCCGCCAGGCGCGAGGGTCGAGACCAGGCTTTGAGTAGTCGTCAATGATCCGTCATTGGCCACGGTCGCCACGGACACGCCTGAAGCCTTCCATCGCTGAATCGGGCCTGAGCCGAGTTGATCAACGTCAAGCGTCGGGGTTGAGCTGTTGCTGAATCGAACGAGGATATTCTTATTCGTTAGCGTTCCGTTCAGCGAGTTGACGATCTGGTCCAACTCCTGGTTCATTGTGGAACTCAGGATCGGGTCGCCGGGCATGAAGTTGTCGATGCGGGCCAGCAAACTCATACGTCGTTCACCCCCTTTTCGCTCAGGAACGACCAGTACAAATTGAAATCCTTCACCACGATCCCCTCTAGATTCTGGGCGTTCGTAATGACGAAGGTGATGTTCTGTCCGCGCTGGCCCGAGGAATTACACTTCAGCTTCCTGGTAATGTCCTGATCGACCTGGACCGCGGAGTCCCAAAGCGACGAATCCCAGATCGCGGAGTCCCATCTCGCGCCGGCACCGCCAGAGGAGAGCAAGAATGAATAGTCTCCGCCTTTCGATTCGTTCCCGTCGAAGTAATAGCTGATCGCGATCTGCGCCGAATCGCTCCACAATCCGAGCCCCCAAGCCCATTCGTGGAAATGCTTCCGGCGGAGCGGGATGTCCATCGTGTAAGCCTTCGTGACGAGCTGCTTGGTATAAGCTTCGCCGTCGTCGGTGAATGCCTGGTTGGTGTCGCGGGGGCGATAAGTAAAAATCTTCCAGTCGCCGTCGCCATTCTGGGCGCCGATGATGAAAACCTTTCCGGCGTCATCAACCCATTCGGTGAAGGCGGTCCCAGCGGCTAGGCCGTTGAACCTCACCCATCGGATCGCATTCGATGACCCTTGGGAGGTCTGCTCTCCGACGTTCGCGTAGTCCATCACGAAGACCTGCGGCGAACCAGTGAGCGAGATCGCGGCCGGGATGCTTAGCCAGTATTGCGAAACGCTATCCATCACGATCGCCGGGATATCGAGGGTGGTCTTGGGTGTGCGTTGGATGGCCGAGACCTTTCGTGAAAGCAGCGCCGTCCGGAAGTCATCCACGCCCTCCGCCAGCTTGAGAGACGCGAGCCCGAGTTCCGACAAAAACACCACGTCGTCCAAAACCGCCTTGATCGAGTGTGGCGAGACGCATCCGCCCCCCTGGGCGTGAATCTCGACTTTCAGGTTCGTGGCATCAGTGGACGGTTGCGTCGGGTCAACCGGGACGATTCGATGGATGGAGCGCCGCTTAAAAACAAATAACCGCTCCTTGGTCGGCCACAGCCCCGTGATTTCGTCGCCATCGTCGGCGTCGATGTCGATTTGGACTGCATCGTCGGCATTGACGGTCGGGAGAGTCCAGCTTTCGGGATTGTTGAGATCGCTGCCGACGACCTGGTTGGGTTCGGTTGCGCTAACCAGCCAGAGTCGGTTGTTCCAGACGGTCGCATAGCGGGCTTTCGGAGGAGACCCTCCGAGCGCGGCAGCCACACCGGAGTTATCAACCTTCACCGGGTTATCCCCGGTGGTGGCCTTGTTCACTCCGATCGCGAGGCCCGCGAACGTCACCCATTGCCAGAAATTATCGGCGGGGAGCGTCAGGGCGCCGGTGATGTCGATAATGCCGGTGCCGTCGGTCTCGCCGATGTAGAGCGTCGATCCTGTCGTCCACAGCACTCCGATCTCGCCGGCATCGGTGCGGAAGTAATGAAGCGATGTGATCCGCGACGGGAAAGTGTCGCTATATAGCTCCTCAATCCCGGCCCTCGCGCTCAGGTTTCCGTTATCGTCGAACTCAAAGTTGAGGATGTCCTGGGCGGCGTTGTCGGCGATCTCAGTTGCGGGGCGCGAGGTGTCGATCCCGCCATCCCAGTTTGGGACCTGGATGAGCTGGAGACCGGAGTTATCGAGGTTCGTGCTGGCGATGGGGCACCTCCGTTAGCTATTGCGGTAATGGGCTGGATCGAAGATCGGTTCAGACCGTCGGGCTCGCTTGATGTCGGTCGGTTGAAGTTGGGTGACAGCCGCGACCTTTCGGTTCTCTTTCCTCACCAGCTTGGCGAGATTGCTCTCAAACCGGCGCCGTGCGCGGTCGGCGGCGTCGTATTTCTGATCGCGCTCGAGTAAGGCCGACCGGACTTGATCCTTTACCAAGACTATCAATTGATCCTGAACTGGAAGAACGGAACCAGAGGCAACCTCGCTTGGGTGGTAGTAATACTCCAACTCGACCTCCTCGATTGAATCGGGGATCGGGGCGAGGCGAAACTGATAAAGCACGTCCGAGCCCTGAACGACTTTTCCATCTTCGAGCCAGTGAGATGCCCGCCCGGGAGTTTCGAGAATCGCTCCGCGCCGGGCAGCTTCTTGCACCGTCCAGAGTTGGATTGGTTGCCCAGTTTCGGTGTAGCGGAGTTGAATTACCTCCCGGCCGCCTGCCGGGAGTTGATATTGCGGCTCGCCGATCTCGGTGTTGAAGGTCATCCGGGCGCGGAAGTGGTTCCAGTCCGTTGCAATCGCTATCTCATCGAGGGCATCGTTGACGCGCGATTCGACCATCGCCACGTAGTCGGAGTCGTCCGAGCTTTCTCCTTGTTCGACGATTAGATCAAGCGCGATTGAATTGACGGTCGCGATATAGCTACCCTCCTTTCACCATTGTTCCCAGACAACATCCGCAGCGCGACAGCGACTGTGGGTCTCAGCCGACTCCGGCCTTGCTCAGAAAACCCGGTGGCAACTGCGACTGCTGCTTGAACTCCTGCAGTTCTTTGCCGGTGACGATGTGAGCTGAAGCGTAGCGATGTTTGCTGGCCTTATGCTTCTCCAGCCCATCGATCACTACGTCTCCGACGGTCCGCTTGGCATCGAACATCTGATCGGCCGGAACGTCGGCCCAACCTTTTTTGAAGCCGAAATGGACCGCCGCGTCGAATCCACAGCCCTGGACCGTGCACATCGACGGCGTTAATTTCACCCGGCTCCGGAGGAGGGTCTTGCTGTCGATTCGCCGTTCGACCGAGATGTATAGGTCGTCGTCTTGCTTGAGCGGGTCGGCGTTCGCCTCGATCTCCTGCTCGGCATCTTGGGCGCGAATGATGGTTTGCAGGCGGTCGCGGTCCTCGGTGGTGATGCCGGCGGCGAGATCGGCCGCGCTGGAAACTTGGCCTTCTGCTTTCTCCAATATCTTTTTGGTTGGCATGATCGTTTCTCTCAGGCTGTGGGAAGGGGGCGAACTGATTCGCCCCCTATCCGGTTAGTACATCCGTTTCCGTTTCGTGGTCTTCTTCGCGCCACCGGTCGATTTCTTCGCCGCGCGGGATCCGACGCCGAGGTCCATTGGAAACCCACCGACGATATCGCCACTCTGGGACGGCGCGCGTCGAGGGGCTGCCCGAGTGACCGGAAGTTGTGACGTGACGACCTCGCCTTTGCGAGCGGGGCCACTGCCTGAAGGTGTTTTCGGTTTCTTTGCCATCGTTCGTTCACCTCCTTTAGTCGATGAAGACGGTTCCGAGTGACGTGCCGGTGTCTTCCACCAGGATCACCCGCTTGCCCGAAGCCAGAGACCAATCCAGTTCGGCGGTTTCGGTTCCGGCTCCGGACGAGTCGACCAGCGCACCAGCAGCCCCGCCGATCATCGTGGTGCCGACGGCGAGCGAGTCGGGCACGGTCGCACCGAACACGATTCCATGGACGGTCACCCAGCCGAACGAGCCGTTCGCGATTGCGACGTGGGCGAGGGCGGAGACGATCTGGGTCAGCGGCGTGGTGGTTGCGGTCGGAATCATCGCCCGGCCGCGCAAGGACGGAGGCCCCGTCGAAGCCCCAATATCGAATTGAAGCGCCTTACCCGCCGCCACGCCTGAAGCGGTCGCCTTGACGTAGCGGATCCTATTACCCGCATACTCCCCGCCGCGAGGATCGTCGACTTCGAGCCCGAGCGGATATTGCGCCTCCGTGTCCACCCTGGTCGGGTTAATACCCATAATGATGTTTGACATTTTCGTTTCTCCCTTCCAGGCCCCAACCCCAAAGCTGGGGCCGTCTTGTTGGTTAACCTTGACCCTCCAGAGGAAGGGCGATTACGTGGTCGCGAAGTCCGCTCGGCCCTGCCGTCGGCGATTCGTCAGAGCGAGGTTGGCAATGAGAAGGCACTTGACCGACTCGAGGTCCTGATCATCGGGCGTGACCGGATCGGTGAAGGCGAAGTCGCGACCCTCGCCGATAACGAACTTGGCGTAGTTCAAATTCCACGCCACCATTCCCTGGGCATCATCACCGGTCGTGTTCGGGAGCATGTCCTCGTCCCAGACAACCGGGATGCCCATATAGGTGAAGTGTTTGAATCCTGCGCGGGCCATCTCCTCATCGCCGTCGACTCGGATGAATTGCTCCTTCTGTTCCAGCAGCGACAGGAAGTAGAGGTAAAGTAATTGGGTTGTGGTGATCAAATGCGGAGCATCCGGGCCAGCCGTGCATTTGACGACTAATGACCGAACGCCATCGAGGAAGTTGGTCGAAGCCGTATAGTTCGGGGCATCGACGAAGACGTTCCTCCACCAAGTGTTGGCGTTGGAGTCGATCTGGCCGTAGGTTGACCAGTTATCGCCGTTCTCGATGGCGGCCAGGGCGCCCATGATGTCTTTGTTGTTGTTCCCACTGCCGTCGCTGTAGAGCATTGTATTGACCCGGCGACGCATTGTGGTGGCGAGCTGCATCATCTTTCCGTTCCAGAGATTGACGATCTGGGTTGGCCCGGCGGAGTTCTGGAACTGCTGGAGGCCGGTGATCTGGGTCACGCCCGCGACTTGTTTCCATTCATATTCCGCCTGGGTCGCGGCCTCGCTGGCGGTCGTGTTGAGCGGATCGGCGCCGCTATACGACTGCACCGAGGCATTGTCCTCGCCGATGATCGATTCGGCGATGCACAACCCCCCGTTGCGCGTTTCGATTCCGCCGAGCTTTCCGAGCCACCACAAAACGACTTGATTCGTTGTGATGTTGTCGGTGAGCAGGCCGGAATAGTTCTTGAGCGTCGTCGCTACAGTTTCGTTAACTGAGGTGAATAACATTACGTCTCCCTCCGCCAGACGATGCGAGCTGGTTCGTTAATTGCCGCCTCGGCTGGCATTCATAAGGTTAAACAAGAGCTGTTCTCCGAAGTTCTTGATCGATGCGCCGGGCATTGTCGTCGGCGCCGCTCCTGCCGCCTTCACTCCGCTGTTAGCTGCTGGGAGCCGTTGGGCTTGCTCGGCCTTTTGGCGGGCCTGCTCAGAGCTAATCGTTCGTGTGGCTGGTTGTGCGGTGGCTGGTTTCGGGGCCGCCGCCGGTTGGGTGATGGGAATCGGGCCGGTCAGTTTGTCAGCATGTTCCCAGAGTTGTTGCAGCGATAAGGTCGGATTGGCCTTCGCGAGATCAGTGAGCAGGGGCGCGCGGGCCTCGAGGGCTTCGCGCCCATATTTCGCGATTGCCTGGTCGAATTGCGTCTGGGCTGCCATATCGTCGACTCGCTTGACGTGCGGGGTGACGGTTTGTTCGACGGCGGATCTGACGGTGTCGCGGATGAAGGACGCCAGGCTCGCGGGGTCGTAAACGTCGACCGTTGAGTAATCTGGTTCGGCCGACAGTTGTGGGGCGGTTGATTGTCCGGGCTGTCCAGGCTGAATCCCATTCATCAGCGCCACAACTGCCTGGGCAATCTGCGCGACCTGCCCGCGGAGTTGGGTCATTTCGTCGGTTGGAGACTGCGCTGCCGGGGTAGGTTGCGGCTGCGTCGTTGTTGCTTGGTCCAACCTGGGATCAGCTTCTACTTGAGCCGGAACGTCCGTAGTCCGAGGTTTCAGTCTCAGCTTGCCGTTCTCGAAGGACATCTCAACTTTTGCCGGGTCCAGATCCGGGTGAAACTGCTGGGCCACGGTCAGAGGAGCCGCTGGTTCTGAGTTGGCGGTTTCGGCCGAAGCGGTCCCCGACGTTTCGGTGGCTCCGGGTTGCGGTTGCCCGGCGGGCTGGGTTTCGGTGGCGGTTGGAGTTACGAAAGAGTTCATGATCTTCTCCTAAGTGGTTCAACCAATTATTCCATTAAATCAGCAAATTGGTCAAACCACTTTATATAAGGTCAGAGGTGAAACTAATTTGCTGGCCCTGGGTAAGTCGTCCGAGTCAGTCTCGTGAGCTAATCGGAACCAAGGATGCTGGCGCCTGATGAACCCAATGAACTGAGAAAATAATTCTGGCTTCGGCGCTCGAAATCCTTTTGTTTACTCGCCTTCGCGTCGTCGGCCAGCTTGTCGAAGCCCTCTCGGTCGGTACGGTCGCCGAGCGTGACGAGACCGCGCTGTTTCATCGTTCGGGCGAGCCGGGAGCGAGAGGTTTGGTAGCCATAGTCGGTCATCGCGCCGCTCCAAAGATCATCCGGGCGAATAGCTGCGAGAGAAACGACCCGTCGGCCGTAGCTTTTGCACTGCGGGCATCGCGCTCGGTCCTGCGCGGACTTCTGGATCGGCAAAATCCGCTCGAAAGTTCCGTGTCGGCGACAATCAAACTCGTAAATCGGCATGGTCGCTGTCCTTTCTCTATCTGGGTTAGCCGTTCGTGACGGCTGAGCCTTCGAGTTGCATCATCAAGTCCTGGAGCGAGAGACCCTCGTTTGGGTTGCCGGGACCGGACGGAGCCGTCGGGACTTGCGCTGGGGCAAGTTGGCCCGCGAGCGCTGGCGGGAGACCGGAACCGGCGCCGCCCGTCGAGCCGCCTGGACCCACCGGCGACCGAACCTGCGATGTGGGCTTCCAGAACCTTTCGACATCCTTCTCTCCGAAAGACTCCAGCACTCGTCCGAACAACGCTCCGAAGTCGAGCCTCTCGATCTGCCCGGTTTGCTGTAAAACCGGAATCGACTGAACCACGAGTTGAAACTGCTGAAGCCATTGCTGCCGCAGTACGGATGGGTCTTCTTTCGGCGCGGTGAAGCTCTCGACCTCGACGTCGGTTTCGGCCTGGATCTCGTCGCTGGTATATTCGCGCCATTCCGCACCTTGCGGGCCGACGATACGCACTACATCCGGCACGATGCGGTTTTTCTTAAGATGCTGGAGGATCTGGGTTGCAATCTCCTCGGTGAACTCCTCGACGTTGTCGACGATGGCGTCGGTTTTGAGACCCAGGATGCGGGCGCGGGTTCCGACTTCGCCGGCGGTCGTCCGCGATGGCAGCGCGCGGCCCTGCAACAATGCGTCCGCGCCGCTCATCTCGTCCATATCCGAGACGATCCTGGCTTCGACGATCTGGAAGTCTTGGGACATCGGGGCGTCCGGGATGGGCTTGATTGCGTCGGCATCTTCTGCGATGACCACGGTCCCGTCGCCTCCGTCGGTGAACTTCGTCAGTTCATTGGGGTCGATCCCGGTTTTAGCAATGAATTTCCGCTGATGCGAACGGATATGGTTGAACTGCCCGGTGCGGATCCGGTTAAGTTGGATCTGCTGATCCTCGATCCAGCGGGGAACCCCAATTCCATAGGGTTTATTCGGCACGTCGATGTAGTTCGCCATCGCATAGGGGAAGTTGTCGAGATATTCGTAAGGCCAGGGCTCGACCAGCAATGGTTGCGGAACGCCATCGGCATAAATAATCCGCTGCTTGAACTTCTTATCCCAGATCTCGATCAAGGTAGTGAGATGGTCTTCCGGCAGCGCCACTCGCGCCTGCTTCAGCCACTGTGGGTCGTTCTGGCCAATGCCCTCGAACGCTGCGCGGGTCGTGGGAGAATATTCCCCGGCGTACATTCCTTGCAGCACGTTTTGATCGTAAGCCGAGTTCGCCATAACATCGTTAAACGGGACGAAGAAGACCTCGGCGCACCATCGAGCTGTATGGAGCGAGCAATCTTTTGCCGAGAGATCGAAGAAGAACCAGAGTGGATCGACCCGCTCGAACCACGGCGCGTCTTTCCGCACGTAATCGGCATAGTTGATCTCGCCGGATTCGTCCGGGTTGACCGCCTCGGCAACCTCCACCGTGTATCCGGTCTTGCCAACGCAATGCCCGATGATCGTGGCGTCTTTCACGCAGCGTTTGAGCTGGCGGGTCATTCCGCGTTCGATCCATTCGTAGTTGAGAAGAGATTGCTGGATATGGGCGGAGTCGGTCTCGCCGGGTTTGCGAGCTTTCAGCAGGAACCGGATCCGGCCGTTCACCAGAAACGGCACCATCGAGTTGATGATAGAACCGGTTTTGTTGACGGTTGCAGTGTCGCGGGCAGCGTCGGAGGCCAGAGAGCCGGAGAGTTGGCCTCGGTCCAGCCATTGATTGCCCTCGTACCATCTGTAATATCGCCTCCAGTCCCTTTCGCCGTTTTCCTGCTCTGCCCGTAATCGCCTCGTCATTGCGATGCGTTGAAGCCAGATTCGGCCGTCCTGTGTCGCGTCTCCGGTTTCGTGCGTGAGCGACAAAACGACCGTTCGGCTGCGGGATCGCTTGACCTGATTCGTCGGGATGTCGGCGAACGCCACCGGGGATGGGAGTGAGGAAGATTTCGAGCGTTTCTTTCGTGGCATGACTATTACTCCTTATAGTGGCCTGCCCAGCAAGCGGGGCCGATTCTTACGATCCAGTTCGCGTAGCGCCGCCTCAAAGCTATCCTTGCGGATCGGCGGAGGTGGCGGCGGGAAGTGGTGGATCTTCGTTGATAAATGCACCGCGATCAGCGCGGCCGAGGCGAAGTCGTCGTGCCAGCCAGATGGGGCTCCGAGAGTGCCATTAGGCAACTCCTGATAGTGGGCGAGCTGTTCGAGGAGCGCTGGTGACCTGAACAATATCCCCCGATCGCGGATGATCTGCGCCAAGTCCGCGACGAGCTTCGATTTGTTGATGGCGTTGGTGATGAACCCCGGCTTCTTGCTGCGCTTCCCGGTGTAGTCGTCTCGCGGGTAGTAGAGCCGGGGATAGTGAAAGGTCTTCGCCAGATGGCTATTGGCGACCGCGCCGCCTCGATCATTGTCTTCGATTGCGAGCAGGGCGGTGTTGTATCGGAGCCCCAGATGGTAAGCCATCTCGGCAAACTCCTCCGGCGGGACGATTGCGTTGAAGCCCGCGATCTCCTCGAGAGATATCTCGTCGGGGCCGGAAACCTTCAGGATAACGAGGGCCGACGGATCGGATGACTGGTTCATCCCCCTCGACGGGTCGCCGCCGATGACGTAGCTCGCGCCCTCTTCAGGCAGTTTATATATCTGGATGCGACCGTATGGCGCTGGCGCGAAGGCATCGGGCGAGTCCGGATCGGCTATGAAGTTGAGGCGGATCGGTTCAAGGGATTCGCGTTCGACATATTCCCGCATCAGCTCAAGCGAGCCCTGATCGAAACAGTTGGAGGAAGTGGCGGCGAAGGCGTGCGCGGGGATTGTCGGATATTCATTTCGGAAGAGGTTCTTATCGCCCCGGCACTTCTTGTCGATCGTCTCGCGGCGCCATTTCAACCTGGCCAGAATCTCGCGGTCGAGCCACTCGGTGCCAGTCGAACCGCTCGTCTCCTCCGGATACCACTTCTCCAACTCCCGCCGGATCAACCTCGCCTCTTCCAGTTCGTTCCCGTAACGGGTCTGTTGGCCGCCGATCTCTTCGGCGCCGCAAAGGTCGAGAGTTTCCCCGAGCGCGAGCGACGAACGATAAGAATCGTCGCCGAGCCAGCTCAGAAATATCTTCCGGTAGCCGTTCTTCGTATCGTCCCAGAACTCCTTCGCCGCGTTCTCGCCCTTCGCGGTTGATTCCTTGATGATGATGGTGCCGGGCATTTCTGGCACCGCTTGATATAACCCCGGCAGCACCTCGTCGAGATCGATCCCAAAGTTGGGCCAGAGAGCGAACTCCGAGAGCAGAACATACTGGAGCGTGTAGGATCGTCCCAGGGAAGGTTTATTTGCTGTCTCGAATGCAATCCCCGAGTTCAGCCCTGGCCCCCGGCCGCG
>DATEFT010000497.1:0-8799 GCA_035280505.1 Blastocatellia bacterium
CTCCTTGATGGCGAGCGCGCGCAGATAGAGCGGTTCGGCCTGCTCATACTTCCCCTGCAGTTGATGGCGTGTCTTCCGATGCCTCATGAACACGACAAAATCGATCGCGAATGCCGGAACTGCCGATGATTGACACAATCATTCAGAGATCGTGCGGCTTGAAATTACGATTTTGAATACTGGGGCAAGTTGGCGGTGCCAGGTCTTCTCGACACGAAGCGGCGAGCTCTTTTCGACGGCGGCCCACGCTCGGTGTGCTCTGTAGTAAATGGGTGCGAGTAGATCTATCAAGAGTGTCGTCTTCATCTCTGCGCCCTCCTCGCATAAGATAAATTCAACACATTACAAAAGAATTAACTCACGAATAGTTTACCAGAATCTCGGCTTGGGCCAACCGATTTGCAGGCATTCAGCCACCGGCGGGATCAGATCTGCTGTTCTCAAAGCAGTTGGGCGGGAAGGTAAATAAAAAATAATCAGATTAGAGCGGCGGCCCCGGCGGCCGTTCAGCCTCTCAGCGGTTCATGCTGAGGTACTGAGGCATCGGCACTCGCCGGTATCCGATCACCTGACCACCCCAGTAATCGGAGTAGTTGGAACGCGTGATGCCGTTCGACGAAGAGGCGTGATAGAACGAGTAGGAGTCACGCACGACCCCGACGTGAGAGACGTCCTTGAAGAAGACCAGAGTTCCGAACTGCGTCCGCTCCTCCTTGGTGGCCTCCGGCAGAGTCTCCCAATAATCCCGGGCCGAACTACGCTTGAGATCGGCACCGGCCTCGTGAAAGACCCGCCAGACGAAACCGGAGCAGTCATAACCATTGTCGTCGGTGCCGCCCGAGCGATAGGGCCGGCCCATCCGGACCGTGATTGCGGCATGGAGCAATCGCTCGACGCCGTCCTGCTCGCTGATGACGGACCTCTCCGGGTGAGCCGGTTGATGGGAATCGAGTGCCGGGGCGGTCTCGACGGCCGGCGCGGTCTCAGCGACCGGGGCGGTCTCGACGGCCCCGGATTCGGCGGCGTCCGCAAACGTTGGATCTTGAGGCTCGGCGGCGGGCTGTGACTCCGACGGCTTGACCAGTTCGGCGAGGCTGGCAGCGCCCGTCAGAAGGTCGGCGCCACGGTAGTTGCTCTTGGAGATCCCGTAGAGGATCGAACATATCAGGGCCGTGATGTAGATCTGTCGAATCAAGAGTTTCATAGAGCACACTACTCCCGGAGCCTGCGATTTCGTAATCGTCGCCGACTGCCTCAGCTTCCGTTCAATTTATTGATCTGACCAAGTCTGCCTGCTATCGGTCCGGCGAATCGGCTCGCCGTTGCCTGATCTAAGAGCAAGAGGCGCGCCAGAGCGGAGTGAATCGCCGATCTTTCCGCTAAACACGTTTGAATCCGCCAGTTCGCGGACCGGCGGCCGGTCGGGAGGAGGGAGCGGCGGGCCTCGATTCTGCGATCGAGACAAAAAATCCGGGAATCCAGATTGGGCCGGTCCCGTGAGCGGCGCGCCAAAGTGAATCACATGAACCGGATGCCGGTTGTCAAAGCTTTTCCTAATCCGTAGTATGGGAGGTTGACCTATGCGGCGGAACTCGGTTGAGTTGCGCGTTACTCATGAGGAAGAGAAATAATGGATTTCGGAAAACGATTATCTTATGCCTTTCGATGTTTCTTCTCGGTGCTCACCCGTGGTGAGATCCCCGCAGAGATCGCGCCGGAGTTGATCAAAGGATCGATCCCGCACCAGCCGGCCGCGGCACCGGCGCGAGCGGCGCCAGCCGCGTCGCGCGCCGAGACCCCGACGCCGGAGTCGGTCGACCGGGCGGTCCAGATGCTCGCGCTGCTGCAGCGTGACGGGCGGCTGGTCGATTTCATCACCGAAGACATCGGGCCTTACCAGGATGCGCAGATCGGCGCGGCCGTGCGCGACGTTCATGAAAGCTGCCGGAAGGTGATCGAACACTATCTCAAACTGGAACCGGTGATCGCCTCGGACGAGGGGCAGCCGGTGACGGTCGAGCCGGGCTTCGATCCGGCCGCGATCAAGCTGGTCGGCAACGTCACGGGCCAACCGCCGCTGCGCGGTCTCTTGCGCCACCGCGGCTGGCGCGTCACGCGGGTCAATATGCCGCCGCTGCCCAAGGGCGGCGCCCGCGAAATCATCGCCCCCGCGGAAATAGAGATTATGTAACTACCGAATGATAAGGAATTGTGATTATGCAGTATATCGTCGGCATCGATCTGGGAACGACCAATTCGGTGCTCGCTTACATCGAGAAGGATGCGGTGAAGGGCGGGCGCAGCCAGGTGCGGACCGTCCCGCAACTCATTAACCCGGGAGAGATGGAAGAGCGTTCGCTGCTGCCTTCGTTTCTCTTCCTGCCCGGCGAGACCGATTTTCCGGCGGACAGCCTGGCGCTGCCCTGGGATCGGAAGCCGCCGTCGGTCATCGGCGAACTGGCGCGCAAACGCGGCGCGGAGAACCCGGCGCGGCTCGTCGCCTCGGCCAAATCGTGGCTCTCTTACGCCGCCGTCAACCGCAGCACCCCGATCCTGCCCTGGCAGGCTCCGGAGGGGGTGCCGAAGCTCTCGCCGGTGGAGGCGTCGGCGCGCTACCTGGAGTATCTGCGCCGCGTCTGGGACCATCAGGTGGCGAAGGGCTCGAAGGAGCTGACCCTCGAGGCGCAGGAGATCTTTCTGACCGTCCCGGCGTCGTTCGACGAAGAGGCCCGTGAATTGACGCTGCGGGCCGCCGAGCAGGCCGGGTTGGGCCGCGTCACCTTGTTGGAAGAGCCGCAGGCCGCGTTCTATGCCTGGCTGGAGGCGCAGGGTGAGGCCTGGCGCAAACGCATCAGAGTCGGAGATCTGATTCTGGTCTGCGACGTGGGCGGCGGGACGACCGACTTCAGCCTGATCGCGGTCTCGGAAGAGAACGGCGAACTCGCGCTCCGGCGCGTGGCCGTGGGCGATCATCTGCTGCTCGGCGGCGACAACATGGATCTGGCCCTGGCGCGCTTGCTGCAACAGCGGTTGGAGGCCGACGGACATCGCATCGACAACTGGCAACTGCAATCGCTCTGGCATCAGGCCCGGCTGGCGAAAGAGCGGCTCTTCTCGGATCCGGAGAGCAAGAAGCAACCGATCACCGTGCTCGGCAAGGGGACCAAACTGATCGGCGGCACCATCAAGACCGAACTGCTCCGCAAGGACGTCGAGCAGGTGCTGGTCGAGGGCTTCTTTCCGCTGACGCCCGGCAATGAGTTCCCGGCCCGCCAGCGCCGGATCGGGTTCCAGGAGCTGGGCCTGCCTTATGCCGCGGACCCGGCGATCACCAAACACCTGGCCCGGTTCCTGGCGCAACAGGTCGGCCAGGCTTCGGACACCGCCTCGATCCGGCGCGGAGCGAGCGGCTTTGCCTGCCCGACGCACGTCCTGTTCAACGGCGGCGTGATGAAGGCCGCGGTGCTGCGCGCCCGCGTGGTCGAAGTGCTCAACAGTTGGTTGAGAGCGGAAGGGTTCGAGCCGCTGAGCGCCAAAGAGGTGCTGGACGCGCCCGACCTCGATCATGCCGTGGCTTGCGGGGCCGCCTCTTACGGTCGCGCCCGGGCCGGACACGGCGTCCGCATCCGCAGCGGTTCTCCACGCACCTACTACATCGGCATCGAGAGCGCGATGCCCGCGGTTCCGGGTCTCCCCGCCCCGCTCAAAGCGCTGTGCGTCGTCCCTTTCGGAATGGAAGAGGGCACGGAGGCCCAGATTCCCAACCGTGAATTCGGCCTGGTCGTCGGCGAGCCCGCGGAGTTTCGCTTCCTGAGCTCCACCGTGCGGAAACAGGACCAGATCGGCCACCTGATCGAGGAGTGGGGCGCGGACGAGATTCAAGAGCTGAGCCCGCTCGAAGTGACGCTCAAGGTGAACGGCCAGGAGGAGGCCGCCTGGCCGGTGCGGTTGGAGAGCCGCGTCACGGAGATCGGGACGCTGGAGTTGTGGTGCGTGGCTCGCGACGGTCCACAACGCTGGAAATTGGAGTTCAACATTCGAGAGCGAGAGCAGGAGTAAGGAGCTTTGAGATTCAAACCGCGAAACACGCGAAGACCGATTAATTTCGCGTCTTTCGCGTGTTTCGCGGTTTGAATCCCGAGTTTGATTTATGCAGTCTAGCCGTTTTTTGATCGGGATCGACCTGGGCACGACCAATTCGGCCGTCGCCTACATCGACACCCGGGAGGCCGTGGCCGCCATTCACGGCTTCGACATCCCTCAACTGATTGCGGAAGGAGAGACCGGCTCGTCCGCGACCTTGCCCTCGTTCCTCTACTTCGTCAACGAGCGAGAGGCGGTCGCCGGCATCTTCGCGCGAGAACAGGGCGCGCTGGTGCCGGGGCGGCAGGTCACCTCGGCCAAGTCCTGGCTCTGTCACGACGCCGTGGATCGCACGGCCCGGATTCTGCCCTGGGGCGCGGAGCAGCCCGAACAGACCTGTTCGCCCGTCGAAGCCTCCACGCGGTACCTGATCCATCTGCGCGAGGCCTGGAACCGGACCCTGGCCGCGGACGATCAGGAATGGCGGTTGGAGCGGCAGGAGGTCGTCCTGACGGTGCCGGCCTCGTTCGACGAAGAGGCGCGCGAGTTGACCGTGAGGGCCGCGCGGGAAGCCGGATTGGAGAGACTGACCCTGCTCGAAGAGCCCCTGGCAGCCTTCTATGCCTGGATCGCCACGCATCGGCCGGTGCTCCGCAGCCAGTTGGAGGACGGCGACCTGATCCTGGTCTGCGACGTGGGCGGCGGAACGACCGATTTCAGCCTGATCCGCGTGCAGATCGCGGGCGAAGAGTTCAGATTCGAGCGGACCGCCATCGGCGAGCATCTGCTGCTCGGCGGCGACAACGTGGACCTGGCCCTGGCGCGCCGCGTCATGGAGAGGCTGGGCCAACCCAAACTCAGCCTGCGCCAACAGAACGCCTTGCGGCGCCAGTGCTGCGCGGCGAAGGAACGGCTCCTCGGCGACGAGCGGCTCGATCGCCTTCCGATCAGCGTGCTGGGCGCCGGTCAGTCGGTCGTGGGCGGGGCGCTCCACACGGAACTCCGGCGTCAGGAGGTGGAGGAGCTGATCGGCAACGGCTTTCTCCCGGCCACCGAGCCCGACGACCTGCCCATCCGCGAGAAGCGGACCGGGCTGCGCGAACTCGGCCTGCCTTATGCCGCCGAACCGGCGATCACCAAACACCTGGCCGGTTTCTTGACCCGCAGCGGTGAAGCTGCTCATCTGGTCCGCCCCGACGCGATCCTCTTCAACGGCGGGTTCTTCACCCCGGCCCTCGCGCGCGAACGCCTGGTGGAGGCGGTGGCCGGTTGGCATCGCCGGCCGGGAGAGCGGTGGCGGCCGAAGCTGCTGAGCAACGAGGCGCCGGAGCGGGCGGTCGCCATCGGAGCGGCCTACTACGGACAGGTGCGGAAGAGCGGCGGGATGCGCATCAGCGGCGGCAGCGCCCGCGCGTACTACATCGGAGTCCAGACCGAAGCGAACGTGACCGAGGGCCTGGTGCAGGCCGTCTGCGTCCTGCCGCGCGGAACCGAAGAGGGGACCACCCTCAACCTGGAGGGCAAGGAGTTCATGGCCCTCGCCAATCAACCGGTCAGCTTCACCCTCTACAGCTCCACGCTGCGCCGCGACACGCACGGTGAGGTCGTGACCTTGAGCGAAGCGGAGGTTCACCGGCACGCGCCGCTGATCACCACGCTGCGTTACGGCAAGAAGTGGCGGCAGGTGGAGCTGGCCGTCCGCCTGTCCACCGGTTTCACCGAAGTCGGGACGCTCGAACTGTGGTGCGAATCGCTGAAGAGCGACCACCGCTGGCGGCTGCAGTTCCAATTGCGGAGCGCCGACCCGGAGCCGGAGGCCGCGGACGATCCGGCCGCCCGGGAGACCTCCACGGTCGTCTCCGAAGAGGCTTTCGTCCGGGCCGAACAGTTGATTCGCGCCGTCTTCGGCGAGCCGCCTTCACCGGCCGCAGAGGCGACGGCCACCCCGGAGACGCTGGTCGAGCAGCTCGAGGCGGCCTTTCATCACCGCAAGGAGGCCTGGCCGATGGCCGCCATTCGCAAGCTGTACGACCTGCTGGTGCAGGTGGCCGACGGGCGGAGGAGAGGGCCCAAGTTCGAGGCCCGCTGGCTCAACCTGTTCGGGTTCTGTCTGCGCCCGGGCTTCGGCGCGCCCGCCGACGATTGGCGGGTGACGCAGGCCCGCCAAGTCTACCTGGCCGGACCGGCCTTCCCGAAAGATCTGCAATGCCAGGCCGAATGGTTGGTGCTCTGGCGGCGCGTCGCCGGCGGCATGAATGCCAATCAACAGCACGAACTCTATCAACGGGTCCGAACCGCGCTCGGAATCGAAGGCCGGAAGTTGAAGGGGCGGCTCAATACCCAGATCGAGCGGGAAGGTTGGCGGCTGGTGGCCAGCCTGGAACATCTGCCGGCCCCGACCCGCGTCGCGCTCGGCAAGGAACTGCTGGGCAAGGCCCAGGCCGAACCGGCCAACCAGAGCTTCCTCTGGTCGCTCGGCCGCCTGGGGGCCCGGATTCCGCTCTATGGTCCGCTCAACTGCGTGGTCCCGGCGGAGAACGCCGGACACTGGATCCACGCCCTGCTGCAACTCCCCGAACTCACTCCCGCCGTCGCTTCGGCCGTCGTCCAACTGGGCGCCCGGACCGGCGACCCGCAACGCGACATCGAAGACGACCTTCGCCAATCGGCCCTGGCGAGGCTGAGCGAGATCGGCAAGACCGAAGGCCTGCTCGAAAGCCTCCGCCAATATGTCCCGCCCGGCTGCCAGGATGCCGTCCGCATCTTCGGCGAATCGCTCCCCGAAGGGTTACGCTTCGTCGGCTGACCGCCCCACAATTTTTTTCAATTCCGTGAGCCGATCGCCGGGCTCCTTTACGATCTAATGGGTGAGGCCAACAGAAGAAAGACCCGGACGGTAGAACTTCGTCCGGAGTCTGTTGACCTAAACACGACATCACAATCAAAAGACGAGGAGCAATCATCAATGTACGTATATGATTTCATCGGCCGAAATATCACGGAAGCCAACGTCAGAAGTATTATTCAGAAAGCCGGATACAATCCGGGCGATTACAGTTATCAACCGCGAGTCGACCATGACGGGTATGTCGTCAAGGGTCAGGTCGTCATGAACATCAACCGGCTGGAGAACGCGGCCCGCGAGCTGGGCATCCGCGTCGAGATCTACAGCGCGAATGCGGCCCAGGGCCAGAGCCAGGGTCAGCTCCAGGGCCAGGGTCAGCTCCAGGGCCAGGGCCAGCTCCAGGGCCAGGGCTCCGAGTCGGCGTTGTCCGCGGCTGCGGGAACCCCTTACCAGGTGATCATCTCGATGGACCAGAACACGGTCCAGCAGTTGCTGCAGAACGGCTTCTACCTTTACGGGTTCAAGGCCGTCCAGAGCACCCAATCCACCGGCGCGCCGCTGGTCTGGTTCAAGTCCCAGAATGTCTCCGCCACCACGACGGTCGAGTGGGAAGAGCAGTATCAAGCCTATACCTCGACCAGCGCCATCATCCCGAACGGCCAGATCACGGCCAGCTTCTCGGCCCCGATCCTGCTTGGTCAGACGCTGCAGGTCGGAATCGGCGGAATCGGACAGGTCATCAACGGAGGCCCCACCACGGCCATCTCGATCCAGAATACGACCAGCACCCAGTACACGTGTGGGATCTCCCAGACGCAGGGCAGCACCAGCAGCCCGATCTGCGCGTTCCCGCTCTTCGGGAATATGCTCGATGTGATCGCTCCGATCGAGAAGGTCCTCTTGATGTTCTCGACCAATCCGGTCAACACGGGCACCGTGGTCGAGCAGGCCTACAGCCAGGGCATTCTGGTCGATCTGACCGCTGACAATCAGCGCAACGTCTCGTTCGACATCAACGGCGGCTGGAACTGGGGCGGTTACTCATGGGCGCAGTCGGTTCCGGCCAATTCGAACCTCGTCCCATTGTTGATCGAATCGGTTCAGCCGGCCTTCAGACGAGTCGCGCGGGTCACCGGCAAACGCTAGTCGGTAGTTTTCAATTTCAATAATAACTACTCAGCCAACCATTTCACTTCGACCGCGAAATACGCCGAAGACGAGCAGTCGACCGTTTTTTGCGTATTTCGCGCGTTTTCCGAAATCCGGCCGGGGAGCGGGCAATGGCGTACCAGAACTACACCGTAACCATCAAGATGAACTCAGCCACGGTCACGGCCCTGATCAACTCCGGAAACTACCTCTTCGGATTCAAGGCCGTCCAGAGCTCCGATCAAGCAGGCCGCCCGCTGGTCTGGTCCAGAACGCAAGATTTTTCCACCACCACCGCCGTTAACTGGACCAATCAGTACAACGCCTACACCTCCCATACCGACATCGAGCCCGGAGCCCTGATTCAGGTCGTCTTCTCGGCGCCGGCCCTGACCGGTCAGACCCTGGAAGTGGTCGCCGGCGGAACGGGATCCGTCGTCAACAGCGGACCGACCTACGCCATCTCGGTCCTCAACACCACAACCACCCCCTTCACCTGCGGGCTGGCGGAGGGCAGCGCCGCCAGTCCACTCTGCGCCTTCCCCCTCTACGGCAACAACCTGCAGACCATCACGCCACTGGAGAAGATCCTCCTCCTGTTCTCCACCGAGCCGACGGACCCGGGAACAGTCGTCAGCACTTTCTACAACAATCTGCTGCTGGCGAGAGAGTCCTTGAGCCAGGGGATTCTGATCGACATGACCGGCAGCACTCAGCGGAGC
>DATEFT010000498.1:0-4707 GCA_035280505.1 Blastocatellia bacterium
CTGACTGAGCGCGTGGGCCCGGGTCCGCGGATCGGCCAGGGCTTTGAGCGCGGCTTCGGCCTCCGCCAACTGCGCCTCGATATCGCCCAGGCTGGCGAGCCGCTGGTTGATCTCGTCCCGCGCCCGCTTCTTCTCCTCGCCTTCCTTCAACACTTCGCCCAGTTCGCCGCGCATAACTTCGGCCTGACTTACGGAACGTTCCGCCTCCCGCGCCTCGCGATACTCTTTCTCCAGCTCCGACCTTCTCCGCTTGAGATTCTGAATGTCCGATTCGCCCACTCTGGCGCCGGGCGAGATCTCGGCCTCGAGCGTGGCGAGTTGCGGCTTCTGAGCCTCCAATTCCTGGGCCAGTCTCGCCGCCTCGTCCTGCAATTGAGGCAATCGCTTCCGGTCGGCGGTCGCGGCCGCCGACAGTTTGACCTCCTCCCGGAGCTTGATCAAAGCGCCGTCCTGCAACTCAATTTCGCGGCGGCGGCTCTCAAGCCCGGACCGGAACCGGTCGTCGAGCGACTCCCCGGGTCGAAGGTTGAGGCATTTTTCAGAGAGGAGCGGACAGAGACCGCCACTCTGCAGGGCGGCGATCATCTCCTCGTCGCGCGCGACCTCCGCCCGGAGCCGGGCCAGAGCTTCGGCATCCTGCTGCAGCCGCAATTCATCGGCGGCCAGTCTCTCGGCGGTCGCGGCCAGGAGTCCCAAACTTTCGATCTGGGCGCGCTTTCCCTCGAGGTCGGTGCTGAGGCGGGTCCGTTCTTTGCGGAGCATCTCCAGATGCTCGTTCTTGAATCGATAATTGGCGAGGGCGAGTTCCTTCTGCGCGATCTCGTCGTCGAGTTGAGAGCGTTCGGCCTCGATCGACTCGGTTCGGGCCGCCTTCTGGCGCTGGGCGTCGGCGGCCTCGATCTGCCGGGCGAGGCCCGAATAACGCTGGCGCAATTTTTCGAGCTCCCGGTCGAGAGTCTCGCTCGAGCGTTTAAGGCTCTGCAGCTCCCCGCGGCCCTCGCGCAGGACGGCAAGCTGCTGCTCGATGGCCTGCTGCCGTTCCACCTGCTCCGCCAGCGGCGCCAGGTCCGCCCGGGCCTGGGCGATCTCGGCCAACCGCTCGCGGCTGCGCATGGCCTGGCTGCGAGCCTCGATCAATTCACGCTCAACGGCGGCCAACCGTTCGCGCAACTCGTCGCGCCGTTCGCGCTGCCGCTCCAGCTCGGCGAGCCGGGCGATCGCCTCGAGATAGCGATCGTGTCCGCGCTGGGCGGATTCGACGATCTTCGCCGCAGCGAGGGCATGTTCCGCCGCTTCGCGCGCGGTGCTCAACAATCCATCCGTCAGGCTGCGTTTGAGCCGCAGGCGCTCCAGCAGGCTGCGCTCGGTCTCGATCTTCCGCTGCAATTCATTGAGCTGCTCGACCAGCCGGCTCAGGCGCTCCCGTTCGGCCTGGGCCGTCTCCAGGTCGGATTCGAGAGTTTTAAGCCGTTCCTCGACCGCCGACGACTCACGCAGGGTCTCCTCATAAATTTTTAATTCCCCTTCGGCGGCGGCCAGCCGACGCTCGGCCTCGGTGATCCGCCCCTCAATGTACCGGAGAGTATCACGCAAATTTTCCGAGGCTTTACGGTATTCTTCGACTTTGAGGATCTGGTCAAAAACGCTCTTGCGGTTCGAGGGTGCGAGGGTGAAGTCGTAAGTGAAGGTCCCCTGCGGAACGCCGATCGTGGTCTTGAAGAGGGCTGCCAGGTCCGCCCCCGGATCCACTCCGATCTGCTGCCGGAGCCAGGGCAGAACCTGATTCTTCTGCTCGATCAGCCGCATCTTCGTCACGGGATCGTAGACGAAATATCCGCCCCCCGTATCCCGGGTGACCAGATATTCGCGCTGATCCAGGTCCGAAATGAACCCGACGGCCACCTGACCGCGCTTGGCCCCGCGTTTGACGAAATCTTCGCGCTTGTAATCGAGATGATCAAAAAGCGCCCAGGCAATCGCTTCCAGAATCGTCGTCTTTCCCGAGCCGTTCGGGCCGCAAATCGCAACGACTCCGGGCTGAAAGACAAACTCAGCCTCGGCGTGATTCTTGATATTCTTGAGCTCGACCTTAGTGATCTGCAAGGCAGGAAGCTATCGCTGTCAGCGATCAGCCATCAGCCTTTGTTCTCTGATAAACGGCGGCTGACGACTGATGACTTTCAGATCGGACTAAACTTGAGCAGTTTGCGCCGCTTCTGGGTTGTCAGTGTGACCGAGAAGGTGGCGGCCCTCCTCGCTACGCGGATCGATCGTCCTGATATGTTTACGTCCTCGCATCTCCCAAATGGCAGTGATCTTCCCGTTCTTCTCCACAGCGTGGTACGAGATCTCCTCTTGGTGCACTTCCGGTGCTGATTCAGTGGTGCTTGACTTTTCGGTATTGCTGTTTTCGCTCATCAAAATTTGTCGCTCCTGAGTTGAGATTGAATTAGTAATGGCATCAATGGAAAAAGCCATTGTGCCATAGCCTGCGTATGAACGTCAAAGTTACACTTGCTTGACGCCCCCTATCCTGCCCACTTAGAATTCTATATCGCTTGTGCGATACTTGATTGCTGTATGATTTCAGTATCATTGACACAATGCTACCAACCTTGAGGTTAGGAACGTACGCGCCATGAACGCCATCGAAAAAGCTATCACCAAAATCTTCGGTTCGGCCAATGAGCGGCTGCTCAAAAGACTGTGGCCGGTCGTTGCAGTAATCAATCAGCTTGAACCGAAAATCCGAGCGCTCTCGGACGAGCAGTTACGTGCCAAGAGCGAAGAATTTAAAGCCCGCCTGGTCGACCGGCTCCAGGGCACCGAGGAGCTCGAACCGGCCGCGCGCAAACAGCTCGAGCAGGAAGCTCTCGACGAGATTCTGCCGGAAGCCTTTGCTTGCGCGCGCGAGGCTTCAGTGCGCACGACCGGGATGCGCCATTTCGACGTCCAGTTGATCGGCGGCATGGTGCTGCATCGCGGAATGATCGCGGAGATGCGAACCGGTGAAGGTAAAACCCTCGTCGCCACGCTGCCCGTCTATCTCAATGCCCTGCTCGGGCGCGGCGTCCACGTGGTCACCGTCAACGACTATCTGGCCAAACGCGACTCCGAGTGGATGGGCAAAATCTACAAGTTCCTGGGGCTGAGCGTCGGGGTCATCCAGAACGACATGGACGATTTCGCCCGGCAGGAGGCCTACAAGGCCGACGTCACCTACGGGACCAACAACGAGTTCGGCTTCGACTATCTGCGCGACAATATGAAGTTCGAACTGGCCACCTGTGTCCAACGCGGCCACTATTTCGGCATCGTGGACGAGGTGGACTCGATCCTGATCGACGAGGCGCGAACCCCGCTGATCATCTCCGGCGCCTCCGACGATTCGACCAGCAAATATTATGAGGCGGACGCCGTCATTCCGAAACTGACGCGCGACGAGGACTATCAGGTCGATGAGAAACAACACCGGGCGACCTTGACCGAATCCGGAATCGAGAAGTCCGAACGGATGTTGGGTTACGGAAACCTGTTCGACCCCTCCAATATGGAGATCCTCCATTGCCTCAACCAGGCCCTGGTCGCCCACGCGCTCTATCATCGCGACAAGCAGTACATCGTCAGGGACGGCGAGGTCGTGATCGTCGATGAGTTCACCGGGCGCATCATGTCGGGTCGCCGCTGGTCGGACGGTCTGCACCAGGCGGTGGAGGCCAAAGAAGGGGTCAAGATCGAGCGTGAAACCCAGACTCTGGCCACGATCACCCTCCAGAACTACTTCCGCATGTACCAGAAGCTGGCGGGCATGACCGGTACCGCCGAGACGGAGTCGGTCGAGTTCGCCAAGATCTACAACCTCGATGTGACCAGTATTCCGACTCATCGCTCGATGGTCCGGATCGATAATTCTGATGTCATCTACCGCACCCTGGGCGAGAAATGGGATGCCGTGGTCGAGGAGATCACGCAGCTTCACACCAAGGGCCAGCCGGTGCTGGTCGGTACCGTTTCGGTCGAGAATTCGGAGATCATCGCCCGGCGCCTCAAGGAAGCCGGGGTCAGACACAACGTGCTGAACGCCAAACCGGAGAATGCCGGACGCGAAGCCGAGATCGTCGCCCAGGCGGGACGCAAAGGCGCGGTCACGATCGCCACGAACATGGCCGGCCGCGGAACCGACATCCTGCTCGGCGGCAATCCGGAGTTCCTGGCCCGCGAAACGCTCAAGCGGAAAGAGATCAATCCCGACGAGGCGACCCCGGAGCAGATGGAAGAGGCGATCGAACTGGCTAAACCTGCGACCGCCGCCGAACACGACGAGGTGGTCTCGCTCGGCGGGCTCCACATCCTGGGAACGGAACGCCACGAATCGCGCCGCATCGACAATCAGCTCCGCGGACGGGCCGGCCGCCAGGGCGATCCCGGATCGTCCCGCTTCTATCTCTCGCTCGAAGACGACCTGATGCGCATCTTCGCCGGCGATCGGGTCAAAGCGATCATGCAGCGCCTGGGCATGGAACAGGGCGTCGCCATCGAGTCCAAGATGGTCAGCAAACGGATCGAATCGGCCCAAAAGAACGTCGAATCTCAAAACTTCTCGGTCCGCAAACATCTCCTCGAATATGACGACGTCATGAACCGGCAGCGCGTGAACATCTACGGTCTGCGCCGCCGGCTCCTCGAACAGAACGATCACAGCAGCGA
>DATEFT010000499.1:0-12893 GCA_035280505.1 Blastocatellia bacterium
TTCCGCTTGCCCACCAGCGAGCCGAAGCAGGTAGAGAGTAGCCCGGCGCCGGCCGGACCCAAGGACAGGCTGGCGCAACTGATGGAGAGTAGCAGAATAGCTAAGAGGCTCCGCTCGGAGGAGTCATAACCTTCTACGCACAAGTATCTGCGCCGTACCTCTGGCGAACCATAATCTATTACTCCACCTGACAACTCCGGATGTTGTCACCTACCTTCTTTACTTGATCGACAGTCGCTCGGCAACGGCTTCTTAACAAATCGCGAAACACGTGAAATGTCACCGATTTCGCGTGTTTCGCGTTCAAGAGAAAAAGTCCGGAGAAATCAGTTGCCAGGTCCTGCCTCGCCGTCCAGGTGGGGGTGAATCCAGCGAGGCAGGGCGTGGGGGTAACGGCTGAGGACGCGGCTCCATTATCTTTCGGCGCTCTCAATCCTTCGCTCACAGAATCGGTTTGCAAACCGCGAAACACGCGAAACGCGCGAAAGCTATTTGATTCCGCGTCTTTCGTGTATTTCGCGGTTATGAACCTTGAGCCCCCTCGGTGCTCGAACGTGACCCTGAAGCCCACATCTATCAAGGACGCGGGATCTCGAGCCGGCTCCCATCGAGGTCGAAATATTTTTTCACCATCGTGATGCACCAAGAGGCCAACAGGTCGGAAGAACCCGTCAGCCCCTTATCCTTATCGTCCGGCAGTGATGTAATCGGTCAGAACTCTGTCATTGGTCGAGAGTGCGGGAGACGCTGCTGTTTTCGGCATCCTTGATGTACAGCTTAACGTCTTCGTCGAGCAGAAATCGATCTTGAGCGAGGCATCTGGCAGCCGCCGCCACTTTCCGAACGTATTGCCGATGGGTCGGGTACCGCTCCTCGATCGAGAGTCGCGGATCGCCGGCCGCCAACCGCTCGGCCTTAGTTTGATAGAAGTCGATCTTCTGCCCCGCGGCATCACACAGATCGTCCCCGCCGAACGCAGCTCCGCGCAGGCCCCAACCGGTGTAGGTCGCCAGTGGCACGGCTACCTCCGGCATCCGGACTCCGGCGAGATCGTTCCCGTCCGCATCGGTGGCCGGAACGAAGACCGGATAGGGAGTCCCGAGAAGCATCGGCGGGAGCGCGCTCAGGATACTCCGGGCGAAGATCGGCCCGTAGTCGAACAGATCTCCGGTGGTCATCAGCCCGTTGTAGGTGACTCCCGGAATGTTGGGAAATCCCACGCCGCTTTGCGGCAGCGAGGGGACCAGCGTCCCGTTCGAGATCCGCGGCACGCGGCTCGCGGGCGGCCGGACGCCGGCGGTGGTCCATTGGTCCAGCGCCACCAGCAGCGCGCGCAGAACCGGGTTGGGACCGAGCGGGTTCCGCGGCTGTTGGCAGATGCCGAGCCCGCTCTGGGCGCCGTGCGGCAGGCTCGAGATCAGATATGTCCTGACGTTCGGAGGATCGGAGAGATCGTTCCCGAAAATGTCCGTGTGCAGCAGCGAGCCGCCCTTGACCCAGTATTCGTTCTCCGAGTTCGCTTCCAACATCTTGGGACAGGTGCCGGAAGCCTGGCAGCGCCGAAGGCGGCCGTCGGTCTTCCCGGTGATCGGATCGAAGAGCACCCGGTTGGCAAAGGGAAACTGACGCTCCGGATACCAGCGCCCGATATGCTGGCGGTGCGTTCTGCCGGGCTGCGCAAAGCGATAGTTGAAGAAGCCGCCGCTCCCTCCGCCGACCCAGTTCAGAATCCCATCGAAGACGCGGCGGCCATGCTCATCTTCGTTGAAGCCCAGATAGAGGAAGTCGTGCAGATAGCGCGCGGGCTGCGAGAAAGAGAACGAATAGACGTACCGGATCTCCCCGGCCAGCGGGTTGGGAGTGCCGGTCTCGTCCCTCGCCGCACAGCGCAGGAACGCGACCAGATCGCGCGTGGCCGCGAAACTGAGCCCGGCGACGGTCGGGTCTTTCGCCGGGTACGTGAATTCGTAGAGCCGGCCCTGCTGGAACGGCGTCCCGGCGGGCAGCAGCGTGATGGTCCGATCGCCCGCATATGCCCAGCCCTCGGCCGGGATGGTGATCGGCGGATCCGTGTAGCGCACGCGCATGGTCAGGCGCGCCTGGGACTGGTCCAGATTCGCCGCCGGATACGTGAGGGGGCCCGTCGTCGTCGTCGCGTTATCGATGACGAACTCCTCCAACGAGGGGCCGACGATGGGAGTGCCGTCCGGATTCTTGGCGACCGGAACCGTGATGGTGAAGCGTCCGCCGCCGGCCGCGGCCGTCACATCCCAGCCGCTCCAAAGGATGGTATAGCCCTGGCGCATGAGGAATCCGTTGCCGGCGTCGGCGGCTGCCGTCGGATCGTTTCCGCCGGTCGTGGCGTTGTTAAACTGGCCGAATGAAAGATTGTTTCCCCGGTTGTTGATCTCGAAGAACAACCGGCGGTTGCCCTTAGACCGGTCGACCGGCCTCAGGATGTAGACATCGGTCGAATACTCGACCATGCCCCGCGAGTTTCGCGGCGCCAGGTTGAGATCGACGATCACGCTGTTACGAGGATCGAGCGGATCGACTTCGCCGTACGCGCGCCCAACGAGTTTCTCATACTGCCCCACCGTGCCGAACGTCGCGCCCTCAAAGGTCGGCGATTCGACGCGGGTGATGACAATCCGTGTAATGCGCGCCTCAGCGAGAATCGGCGCCCCGAGCACGATCAGCAGTGAAACGAAGAGTGTTGTGAGCAACTGATGAGAAGAGATTGCAAAAACCCTGGTCATATTCACCTCTATCATGGTGTGGGATTTTACTTCTTCTTGTTAAAGCGGAATTCCCCCACGAAACCGCGCACTCTCGCCAAAAATATTTTGAAAATAACAAACCTTGATAGGGTGTTCTCTCACACTACACATTAGGTAGCCCCAACCAGGACCAGGCTTAGCACTTTGTTAACAAAGGACCAGGGCTCATCCCGGCCGCCGTCCACTGTTACACGCTCAGATGCGCCTGCACCACCTGGTCCGTCAGTTCGTCGATCGCTCCCGCCGCGACTCGCCGCCCGTTGGCGAGGATGCAGAACTCGCTCGCCACACGGCGCGCGAACGGCAGCTTCTGTTCGACGAGCAGGACCGTCAGGCCCTCCTCCCGATTCAGTTTCAGAACGATGTCGCCGATCTCGTGGACGATGTTGGGCTGGATTCCCTCGGTCGGCTCATCGAGGATCAGCAGCTTGGGTTCGAGAACGAGCGCGCGGCCGATGGCCAACTGCTGCTGCTGCCCGCCGGAGAGATCGCCGCCGCGCCGGTTCAGCATCTGTTTCAACGCCGGAAAGAGGTCGAAGACGCGCTCCGGGATCGACCGGACTCCATTTCGGCGGACCCCGAGCCCCACGCTCAGGTTCTCCGCCACCGTCAGGTGCGAAAAGATCTCGCGCCCCTGCGGCACGTACCCGATCCCGATTCGGGCCCGTTCTTCGGCAGAGCGCCTGAGCAGATCGACCCCCTCGAAACTGACACTGCCGGAAGAGGCCGGCAGCAGCCCCATGACGCATTTGAGGAGCGTGGTCTTGCCCATGCCGTTGCGCCCCATCAGGCACATGCGCGAGCCGGCGGGCACGGAGAGATCGACATCCCACAAAGTGTGGCTGCCGCTATAGAACTGATTGAGAGATTTGATTGCCAGCACGCTTAAACTCCAAGATAGACGTCGATCACGCGCGGATCGTTCTGCACCTGATCCATGCTTCCTTCGGCGATGACGCGGCCCTCGTGCAGGACGGTGACGCGCCGGGCGATGGAACGAACGAAATCCATGTCGTGCTCGACCACCACCACGGAATGCTCACCGGCCAGCGACTGCAGAATGCCGGCCGTGCGCTCGATCTCCTGCGGGGTCATCCCGGCCACCGGTTCGTCGACCAACAACAGCTCGGGCTCCTGCATAAGCAGCATGCCGATCTCGAGCCATTGTTTCTGGCCGTGGGAGAGGATTCGGCCCGGCGCATCGCGCTGCTCCGCCAGACCGATCAGGTCGAGGACCTCGTCGATCTTCTTCCGCTGCGCGACCGTGATCCGGGCGAGCAGCATCTTCAAAAAAGATTTGCCGCCGGCCAACGCCAGTTCGAGATTCTCGAAGACCGTCAACTGCTCGAAGACGGTCGGTTTCTGAAACTTCCTCCCGATTCCGGCCTGAGCAATCTCGGGCTCGGACAGTTTGAGGAGATTCAGATCCTCGCCGAACCACGCCGTTCCCGAATCCGCGCGGGTCTTGCCCGTGATGACATCCATCATGGTGGTCTTGCCCGCGCCGTTCGGTCCGATGATGCAACGCAACTCTCCCGGCTCGACCAGCAGCGTCAGTTCGTTAAGCGCCTTGAAACCGTCGAAGCTGACGGTCAACGCCTCGAGATAGAGTCTTTTACCGCGAACGTTCATATCGATGGCTCCGCCTGACCGGCTTGCGTTCGCAAGCGTTCTCGAATCCTGGCCCGGCCCAGCGGAAGCCCCACGATCCCGCGCGGCAGGAACAGCGTCACCAGCACGAACAGCGCCCCGAGGACATAGAACCACACTTCAGGAAACGCGCTGGTGAAGTAAGTCTTCGCCAGATTCACCAGCACGGCGCCCGCGACCGCGCCGTAGAGCGTCCCCCGCCCTCCGACCGCCACCCAGATCACGATCTCGATCGAGTTGATCGGCGCAAACTCGCCGGGATTGATGATGCCGACCTGGGGAACATAGAGCGCGCCCGCCATCCCGGCCAGCGCGGCCGAAAAGACGAAGACCCACAGCTTGAACGAATCCACGGGATAACCGAGAAAACGGGTTCGGCTCTCGGCGTCGCGGATCGCCCGCATGGCGCGGCCGGCCCGCGACTCGACGATCCGGCGGCAAGCCAGGTAACCGGCCGCGAGCGCGGCGGCGGTAATCACCAGCAGCACGACGCGAACTCGGTCGGAGTGGAGATCGAATCCCACGATCTCCTTGAAATCGGTGAATCCGTTGTTGCCGCCGAAACCCAGGTCATTGCTGAAGAAGGCCAGCATCAGGGCATAGCTCAGCGCCTGGGTGATGATCGACAGATAGACGCCCGTCACCCGCGATCGGAACGCAAACCATCCGAACGCCAGCGCCAGCAGGCCGGGCGCCAGCACCATCATGAGCAGGGCCACCCACAAGCGATCGAAGCCATGCCAGAACCATGGCAGCGACTGCCAGTTGAGAAAGACCATGAAGTCGGGCAAGACGGGATGGCCGTAGACGCCCCGCGAACCGATCTGCCGCATCAGATACATGCCCATGGCATAGCCCCCGAGCGAGAAGAAGGCCGCGTGCCCGAGGCTCAGGATGCCGCAATATCCCCAGATCAGATCTACCGCCATCGCGAGCACGGCGTAACAGAGGTACTTGCCGATCAAGGTCAGCCCGTAGGCCGAAAGATGGAAGAACGAGGAGGGCGGCACCAGTTGATTGAGAATGGGGACCGCCACGACGGCCACGGTCAACGTGGCCAGGAGCCAGACGCCCCCCGGGTCTTTTTGCGCGAGACGCTGCCACAAGCGGTTGGACATGATCACTGGTTCTCCGACGAGCGGCCGGCTTGCGGAAACAGACCGCGCGGCCGAGCCTGAATGAATAGGATTAACGCGACGAGCACGAAGATCTTCGCCAGCACCGCCCCGGCGAAGGGCTCCAGCAGTTTATTGACGATCCCCATCGAAAGGCCGCCGATCAGGGCGCCCCAGAGATTTCCGACGCCGCCGAAAACGACCACCATGAACGAATCGATGATGTAGGACTGCCCCAGATTGGGTCCGACGTTGGTCAACTGGCTCAACGCGACGCCGGCCACTCCCGCGATCCCGGAACCGAGCCCGAACGTGACGGCGTCGACCCAATGGCTGCGGACGCCCATAGCCCTGGCCATGGCCCGGTTTTGCGAGACGGCCCGGATCTCGAGTCCGATCCGGGTCCGCCGCAGCACCGCCAGCAGCGAGGCGAAGACCAGCAGCGTGAAGATCACGATATAGAGCCGGTTGTAGGTGATCGAGAGCGCTTCGTTCACCTGGAGCGCGCCGCTCATCCAGTTGGGGGTCACGACCGACCGGTTGAGCGCGGTGAAGATCGAGCGAACGAGTTGCTGCAGGATGAGGCTCAGACCGAACGTCGCGAGCAGCGTCTCGAGGGGGCGCCCGTAGAGGAAGCGGATGATCGTGCGCTCGATCAGGACTCCGGTCAGAGCCGCGACCACAAACGCCGCGGGGATCGCGACCAGCAACGAAATCTCGAGGTGGCCGGGCATCGCCGCCTGAACCACGTAGGTCGTGTACGCCCCGAGCATCATCAACTCCCCGTGAGCCATGTTGATGACGCCCATGACCCCGAAGGTGATCGCGAGCCCGATGGCGACCAGGACCAGGACGGACCCGAGGCTCAATCCGAAGAAGAGGGTCTCGATGCCCGAATAGAACGTGCGCCACGTATCGATGGTCGAGACGGCCCTCGCGGCGGCCGCCCGAACCCGCTGATCGCTCTCGACGAAGCTGCCTTCGGGAGTCTGCTCGAGCAGGCTCGCCAATCGGTTCCGCACATCCTGGCTGACGCTGTCGCTCAGCGTCGCGACGGCTGTTAGACGCTCCTCCGTCTCGGAGCCGTTCAACGCCGCCAGCGCCAGACCGAGGGCCAGTTCTTTTTTGACGCGCCAATCCGTCTCGACGCCGCTTCGCTCGCGCAGCATCTCCACGTTGGACTCGTCGAGAGACCGCACCAGATCTCGCACCGCCTCCAACCGCATCGACGGATCCGGGTTCGAGAGGTCGAAGCGGGCGATCATCGTCTTCAGGATGCGCCGCAAACGGTTGTTGGTGCCGATTCGGGTCAACTCCTCAGCCGGAGCCGCACCGGCTCCGCTCAGGGAGAGCGGATCGATCAGCTCGAGCGTCGGGGCCGCCTCTTCCGACGATTTGACCAGGAAGACCCGCTGGTCCTCGTGACGAACATAGAGCCGGTCCTCCAACCAGGCCGTCAGGACCGCCCGGACATTCGGATGGCCGGTCCGGCCGAGCCGTTTGGCGATCTCTTCCTTGTCGTCGAACGTCGCCGCCGGCAGTTCTCCGAGCGTCGAGAGAAATCCCGCGCCGCCCTCGGATTGGGCCCGAATCGGAGCCGCGCCCAGTTGGGCGAGCAGCAGCCAGAGGAGCAGCCGCCGCCCGCCGGACCGGAAGCATGACTTCACTTGTATTTTTGTCCGGAACATTTTTTGGTCACTCGGTTGTAGTTGCCGCATTTCAGCGTCACCCAATCGGCGTCGAGGTCCTTGCTGCCGGGCAGATAGTCGGACCAGGCATCGCCGGGCACCGTGCCGGTGGTCTTCCAGACCACGTCGAACTGGCCGTTGGCGCGGACTTCGCCGATGTAGACGGGCTTGGTGAGGTGATGATTCGGCAAGAGCCGGGCGATCCCGCCGGTCAGATTCGGCGTCTCGGTGCCCGGCAGCGCGGCCAGCACCTTCTCCACCTCCGTCGTTCCGGCTTTCTGCACGGCCTTCACCCACAGATTGAAGCCGATGAAATGCGCCTCCATCGGATCATTGGTCGTCCGCTTATTGTTCTTGATATAGGCGCGCCATTGATTGATGAACGCCCGGTTCGCCGGCGTGCTGATGCTCTCGAAATAGTTCCACGCCGCCAGATGGCCGACCAGCGGCCGGGCGTCCAGCCCTGAAAGCTCCTCTTCGCCCACCGAGAAGGCGACGACCGGAATATCCTCGGCCGAGATCTTCTGGTTGCCCAGTTCCTTGTAGAACGGAACATTGGCATCGCCGTTGATGGTCGAGACCACCGCGGTCTTGATCCCCGCCGAACCGAACTTCTTGATGGCGGCGACGCGGGTCTGCCAATCGGAGTGTCCGAAGGGCGTGTAGTTGATCGAAATATCCGCGGGTTTGACGCCCTTGGAGAGCAGGTAGGCCTCGAGGATCTTATTCGTCGTGCGCGGATAGACATAGTCCGTGCCCTCGAGCACCCAGCGTTTGACCCCGACCTCCTTCATCAGGTAGTTGACTGCGGGGATCGCCTGCTGGTTCGGCGCCGCGCCGGTGTAGATGACGTTCTTGGACGACTCCTCTCCCTCGTACTGAACGGGATAGAAGAGCAGGCCATTGTTCTTCTCGAAGACAGGGAGGACCGATTTTCGGGAGACCGAGGTCCAACACCCGAAGACCACGGCCACCTTATCCTTCTCGAGCAACTGCTGCGCCTTCTCGGCAAAGAGCGGCCAGTTGGAGGCCGGATCGACGACGACGGCCTCCAGCTTCTTCCCGAGCAGCCCGCCCTTCTTGTTCTGTTCGTTGATCATCATCAGGACCGTGTCTTTCAGCGTCGTTTCGCTGATGGCCATCGTGCCCGAAAGGGAGTGCAAGACTCCCACCTTGATCGTAGCCTGGGGCATGGCCAGTCCCAGGAATGCCGTCCCGACGGCCACCACCCACACGCCGAGATACAATTTCTTCAATTTCATAGGCCTCCTTGTTAAGCCCCCTCAAGACCCCGGGGTATCGTTTGACTGACGTCTTTTGAAGATGATTTTCGGGAGTTAGATCTGGATCTGAAGGCCAAGACCGGCCTGCCAGGAATCGGGTCTGACGGCGTTGAAACGCGTGTCCCTGAAGAAGAGCATCACGCGGGCATTGAACTCCTTGATAACGTAGTTGAGGTTAACCTCGTTGGTCTTCTGGTGGTAGTTCGGCGTGAGCCCTCGAGTGAACTGCGCCCTGGCGACCTTGCCGAGCAGTTCGATCTGACCGACGCCGATCTTTTGCGGAAAGAGGTAACTGGCGAGCGCAGACTGTCCCTGGCTCTTGGCATAACCGCCGTCATACCCGCCGAGCCCGTTGTAGTTGGCATACTCGCTCTCGACCGAGACGACTCCGCCGTTGGGCAGCTTCCGCTCGAGCAGAAAATCGACGGTGTAGGCCGTTCTTCCGCCCTGCACCTGCATGGCCCCGCCGATCGAGAGCAGTTTCTTGCTGCCATAATAGGTTCCGTTCAAATAGTAGCCGCTCTCCCGATCCCAGAAGTTGAGCTGGACGCGGGCGGCCCCGAGCAGCTTGGAGTTCCCGGTCGCGGAGGCGCCGTCGAACGCGCCAACCGAAACTTTCACCCGATCGAAGTCTCCCCAGTAGACAATGCCGTTGTCGCGGCCCTGAAAGACGAACGGGTAACCGTCCTGAATGCCGTCCGTGTAGACGCCCCAGTGGTGCGCGTAGTACGGGCCGTGCAGGTTGGCGCGGTCGCTGGGCGGAAGAAACCGGCCCATCCAGATGTTGAACCTGGGCGAAGCCTCGATCCGGGCCACCGCATCCAGCACCCCGATCTTGTTGGTGAAACCGTCGTACTCTGTATTGAGCATCAACTTGATCTGCTCGGTGACGGTTCCGTTCACATAAAGCCGGACACTGTCGAGTTGGAACTTATCGGTGGAAGTGCCGGCATCGGGCTGGAGATGCACAAAACTGGTTCGCAACCCGCCCCCCACGGTAACTCTGGAGCCAAGCTGCGTCTGTGCCCGCAGGGGAGCCACGGACAAGATCAGAAATCCGACTAACGAGGCGAGTACAAATTGCGGGTGAATAGCTACACTTCGAACGTTATCCATAAGCATTAAATTCACCTTTCAGTTGGGGGTGATTGGTTCTCGTTACTCAGTGAGTAACTTCATCCGCGATAGAGATACACAAATGTCGGTCGAGCAGGTTGTCCAGGCAAAGCATTCCAGATAATGACTTTTGAATCTTAAAATGCCGTTCGACCAACGATCCCTTGCTTGAAGCGGCCCCGCGCGATCGCGGCGAGCCACAGCGAATTGAATTCTAAATGCTTATAAAACAAGACCGATGTAACCGGGTGACAAAGTTGTATGGCGTGGAACGTGAACTCTCTCGGTTGCCACCCTGACCCTGCGGTGCGCAAGAGCGCCGTGGTAGTAGAGCCGGGCGCGATTGCACAAGATCCTGGAGAAGTAGAACCTGTTCGAACCAATGGGATCCCGAGCCCCTCCATCCTCGGAGAGGACCTGTTACTACGGCGCTCCGGAATCCGACCAAACAGGTCTGGCTCCCGATCTGTTACCTGAAAACAGCAAGCGGTATACCAGATGAACGAGATAAGATTTAACTGAGGTTTACGAGGGAAGGCCCTGACGCCCGCGGAATTTTAGACACAAGAATGTTATTTATTGATCGAGGAATGACACATCTGTAGGATTCGAACCAGGCCGGTTTAGCCCCCGCGAAACCCGCGAAGCGCGCTGAATCATCAAGCGTTCGCGTCTTTCGCGGGTTCCGCGGTTTAAACCAGCATTACTGGCGGCCGTTGCCGGCGCCCCTGAACGCCAGACCGAATCCGAAGCGGAAGAGCGGGTTTTCAAAATCGTGAGGGACATCTTCCTTCTGTTTTTCGACGGAGCGCTGATCCCGGGGCAGATCGAACGGGAGTTTCCCGACCGGGCTGGACCGTCCGAAGGCGATGTCGAGCAGGGCGTCGTCACCGACGCTGAAATGTGCCAGCACGGCGCTGACATCGTTGATGAACTCCGAGAGCACGGCCGGGCGCTCCAGGTACAGGCAGACGATCACCGGTTTGCCCGCCGCTCTCAGCCGCTTGATGGCGTCGAGCTCCGCGGCATTCTGGGCCCCGGCATAGGCCAGAGTGCCTTCATGCGCGCCCCGGAAAAATCCGCCGCCGCCGGGATGCACGGCGTAAGGCGCATCGACCTTGATGATGACGACCTGGGCGTTCTTCGCTTCACTGACGACCTCTCCATATCTGCTCGCGACGCCTTGATCCATGTTCTCCACATAGAGTTTGGGCTTTCCCGAGAGCGGCAGCAGGTCGCGGTCGTTCTTCAGCATGACGATCGAATTTCGCTGCGCCCGCGATCCCGCCTTCACGAACTCGTCGGAGGCGACCGTGGTCCTGGCGAGTTCGGGATCGACGTAGGGATTCTCGAAGAGGCCGAGCTGAAAGAGCGGCTTGAGGGCGCGGCGCGCGGAATCGTTGAGGCGCGATTCGGCGATCACGCCTTCCCTGACCAGGTCGATGATGTACTTCGGATTATTGTCGCCGCCGATCTGATCGCAACCGGCCTCGACGATCCGCTGGTGCCGTTGCTTCTCGGTCAGATCTTCGACGCCCCAGGGCATATTGCGCAGCCAGTCGGTCACCACCAAACCATCGAAGCGGTACTTCCCGCGCAGCAGTTCCGTGATGATGACCTTCGAGAAGCCCATCCCGACGGTATCCAGGCCGACGGGGATGGCGTAGCCGGGCATGATGGCGCCGGTCCCGGCCTCGAACGCGGCCTCAAACGGAATCAGGTGATGATCGAAGCGTCGGCCGGGATAGACCTGCCATTTGCCGTAATCGTTGTGCGGGTCGAAGCCGTCTTTCACCGGACCGTCGCCGGGAAAATGCTTGGTCACGGTCATGACGCTCTCGGAACCCAGTTGGCGGCCCTGGAATCCCTCGATATAGGCTTTGACCAGTTGCGAGGCCAGCTTTGCATCCTCGCCGAACGTGCCGGTGATGCGATTCCAGCGCGGCTCGGTGGAGAGGTCGGCCATCGGCGAGAGGCCGACGCTCAGGCCCAGGGCTCGATATTCCCGGGCGGCGATGCGGCCGAACTCCCGGACCATGTTCGGATCTCCGATCGCGGCGAAACCGATCTGTTCGGGCCATTGGGAGATGCTGGGTTTGAGGGCCGCGCCGGTGGCCGGCCCGCCGAAGAAACGCGAGGGCGAGTGGCGGGGATCGGTGCTGAAAGCGACCGGAATTCCCAGGCGCGAGCTTTCGGCCAGCTCCTGCACGCCGTTCGAGAACCTGGCCGTGACCTCGGCCGGCTCGGCCGGATTGGGCCGAACCAGGATGTAGCGAACGTTGCGCTTCAGAATCAGCTCGCCGGGGGCGGGGCGATCCATCGGCTCGGCATTGCCCTGCCTCAGATTGATGCCGGGCGGCGGCCCTCCCATCGCGGCGGGCGCGTCCAGCACGGCTCCGCCCGGACCGGTAAACCCCATCAACGAGGCGTGCACCATGAGCCCGGCCTTCTCTTCGACGGTCATCCGGGCCAGGAGATCCGCCACCCGCGTCTCCACCGGCAACCGCCAGTCTTCGTATGGGTCGACGGTCCCATTCTTGTTGAGGTCTCGGAATCGCAGCTTATCCAGCGTCAGCGCCGGGGCCTTGCGCGCCTCGATGCGCGGCTGCTGGCCGACCGCGACCGGAGAACGGCCTTGTCGCATGGCGACAAAGATCCCGAGAGCCACCACCGCGAGCAGCAAAGCTATCTTTTTGTTCATGATCGAGGTTTCCTTCAAAATAGAAAAGCGGTACACTTTGACCTCCCGTGATCAAAACGTACGCTGAGCTGAGCACACGCCGAATTGTTTGCAAGCCGGCAGTCTCCAAGATCTCGATCACCGGCAATTAGTTGAGACATTACTAATCAGCCCGGTCTCCCGAGCCGGTCTCTCATCTCAGCAAAGCCTGTTTCAAAAGACGGTCAGCCAACTGCGGCGAAGTCCCGCAGGATAGAGGCTATCGAACTCCGTCTGAAAAGTCGTGGCGGCAGGGCTGAAAAATTCCTGAAAAGTTGTCCGGCGGGCCTGAAAAATTCTGAAAAATCATGGAAGCACTGAGGCATCAACGTCATATCCGCTTCTACGAGTTTGGCCCATTCCTTGCGGACACGGAGCAGTCCGTGTTGATGCGAGACGGGGAGGTGGTGCCGCTCGGCCTGAAGGCCTTCGAGTTGCTGCTCTTTCTAATCCGTCATCGGGGCGAGGTGGTGAAGAAAGATGAGATTCTGAGGCAGGTCTGGTCCGATACGGTGGTGGAGGAGAACAACCTGGTCCGGCAC
>DATEFT010000500.1:0-7540 GCA_035280505.1 Blastocatellia bacterium
CCGACTTCGGAGAGCGGCAGGGGAGTTTCGGCCAGCAATCGCCGGGCCCGTTCGATCCGCAGCGACGCCAGATAGGTATGAGGCGAGACACTGGTGATCTTTTTGAAGAGGCGGGCGAAATGAAATTCGCTCAAATAGGCGGCGCCGGCGATCTCCGACAGCGTCAACTCTCTTCCGCAATTGTCATGCATGAATTCTATGGCTCTTCGCAAGCGGCGATCAACCATTCCGACCCGGGAGAGTTCGATCTGCGCCGACCGCTGGACGTTGATGTGGTTGCGGAGCAACTGGACCGTCAGTTGATTCGCCAGCGAACGAATGACTTCGCGCCAGCCGGGATCGGCCTGGGCCAGTTCGTCGGCCATGGTCTCGACCGTGTTGCGCAAGCGCCGGTCCCCGGTCAACGGCGTCGACGGTTGGCGAAAGAGCAGCTCCGCCGCGGTCCGGAACAGTCCGAGCCGCGTCGCGGTCTCGATCAACAGATCGGGGGCCAGCCGGACGATCAGCAGTTCGCTCCGATCGCCGTTACTGAGCCTCTGGACCGGCTGATTCGGATTGGCCAGGAGGCTGGCGCCCGTCGGAATTCCCGGGACGTGGGATTTGATCAGATGGATCAGGAGAAAATCGGCTTGTGGGAGGATCTCGCACGGGCGCCGGGTCAAGCGGCGGCGCTCCAATGAGAAATTGTCCTCGACTACGATCTGCTGGTTCGACATTCGGTGTTGGAGCTCAGTCGTACTCTAGATACAACCTGGCCTTGACCGATTTTTTGAAGAAGCGCGCGTGGTTGTTGCTCAGGATGACATGGTAGACGCCCGGCGGCAGCGGCACGTCGAGATTGTCGGAACTCTCCACCGTGGACCTGAAGTACGCCGCTCCGTTCCCCTCGTCGGAGAACTCCTTGAGCCCCTGATCGTCGACGATGATCACCACGATGTCGTTGCGGTTGCCGCCGGAGGCGGTGATCTGGCCGGTGGCGCGGGCATTACGATATTCGTTCTTGACCACGAATCGATACGACTGGAAATGCCCGGGCCGAACGACGATCGAATCGTTCACGATGGTCTCCAGCCTGGTTTGGGGCGTGGGGATGGGCGTCGGCAGCGGCGACGCGGTGGTCGTCACGGTCGGCCGCGGTGATGAAGGCGGAGACGGCGAGGCGGCGGTGGACGACGCCGTCGGCGAGGTGGCCTGGGTCGCGGTCTCGGGTGATTGCCGATACTTGTAGAAACTGAGCGTGGCAAAACTCACCGAGACTGCCGCCGCGCAACCGGCCAGCACGAGCATCGTGTTCGAGACTCTCGAGAGCTTCTCGAACTTCTGACCGCAGCGGGTGCAAAATTTCGATGCTTCAGGATTTTCTTTTCCGCAATTCGAACAGAACACGACCGCTGAACCTCTAGTAGTTTTTCTGGATCCCCCCGCGCCCGGGCGCGGGAGGCGCAAACCTGCCGATCGCCGGGATTTAGCGCGATGCCGGCTGACGGAATTTTACGGTGTTGCCTCGCAATCTTCCAGCCCTTCTTCCTCCGGCTCTTCGGACAAACGCGCGGCGCTGCCGAAATATTACAAAAACTTATGGTCGGTGGTTAGTACTCTGTCGACGAAACGCTTCGGTCTTTAATCGAAAGACGCGAAAGACGCGAAATCATCGAGCTTTCGCGTCTTTCGTGTGTTCCGCGGTCTATAGACCGATCCGGTTAACAAGGTCTTCGCCATTTCCACCCCCAGGCTGGCTTTAAATAATTGGCGGGTGTCGATCGAACCGCGCTCGGGTCGAGCCCGGGAGCGGCTGCGGGCGAGTTTCACCCCCATGACTGCCGGAGGAGTGAGGTTCCCGGCGCCTCTCAGCTCGATTGACCGTACACTCGATAGTCGATCTCCTGAAAGATCGTATCTTTGCTCTCGGCATCGGCCAGCCATCCTTCATCGATCTGGTTCTGATTGATCATGTCGTAGATTTTGGTGAATCGATGAATGTGGTCTTTAAATCGCTTGACGGCATACTGGACCATGGTCCCGGTCGTGATGATGAACGCCCAATCCGAAGACTGCGCCAGCAACAGTTCGCGCGCCGCCTGGTTCAAGGCCCGCTTCAACAATCCGTCCGCCTCCGGAAACTGCTGCGCCAATTCGACCATCCGCCTCTCGGCCGCGTGCTGGTGCATGTACATCCAATCGGTCTGCCCGTTGATCCAGACCCGGTTGTAACCTTCGGCGCCCCAGGATGAGGCCGAGGGGGTCTGTCGCTGATTTCCCTGGTAGATCTGCAGGTAATCGATCGGCGAGATGGCTTGGATGTCGTCCTGATCGTAGTGCAGTTTCTTGAAGAGGTAGTACAGGAATTGCGGCCCTTCGAACCACCAGTGGCCGAAGAGCTCGGCATCGTATGGCGCGATGATCATCGGGGCGCGCCCGAGATGGTGATTGAGATGGCGCGCCTGGGCCTGCCGGTTGAACATGAAGTTTCCCGCGTGCTCCGCGGCCCGGTCGGTCGCCCATTCCGGCACGTACGGCTCTTTTTCGTGCAATGGGACCTTGCCGGTGATCCGGTGATATTTGACTCCGATGTTGCGGCGCACGCCGTCGTTGTGCAGGTACGGCCTGATGTATTCATAATCGTAGGCGTCATACCCGAGGTCGCGATAGAACTCGCGGTAGAGCGCGTCGCCGGGATAGCCGGTCTGGGAACTCCAGACCTGTTCGCTGGTCTCGGTATCACGCGCGAAGACCGCGACGCCCGTCGGCGTGATGGTCGGGGCGTAGATTCCGCGACGCGGGCGCGGATTGCCGTAGAGAATGGCATGCGCGTCGGCGATGAAGAACTTGATTCCGGCCTCGCGCAGGTAACGATCGTCGCCGGGATTGAATGCGCACTCGGCGAGCCACATGCCGCGCGGCGGCCGGCCGAAGTGTTTGACGTAATTGTCGCGCGCGATCAGGATCTGAGCGCGCTTGACCGCCTCATTCGACATGAGCGGCAGGAAGCCGTGCGTGGCGCAGCAACTGATGATCTCCAGGTATCCCTGGTCCTGCAGTTGTCGAAAGCCGTGCAGGATGTTGCGCTGATACTGATCGACAAAGACCTCGCGGCATTCGTTGAAATGGCGGCGGTACATGAGGGCCGCCGAATGGAAATTCAGCGCCTCCCGCTGGGTTCGCTCGACCTCTTTCTCGGCCAGCTCGCAGAGCCGGTTGATGTGATGGATATAGCGGTCCTGCAGGAGCGGATCGCTGAGCATCTCGCAGAGGGGCGGCGTCATCGACATCGTGACGCGGTACTTGACGCCCTCGTCGCGCAGCCGGTTGCAGGCGACCAACAGGGGCAGGTAGGTCTCGCTGATTGCCTCATAGAGCCAGTCTTCTTCGAGAAAGTCCGGGTATTCCGGATGGCGCACGAATGGCAGATGCGCGTGAAGCACTATACTGAGGTAGCCAATGGCCATGTTTCGTCTCCTCTTGTCAATAGATCCGGAATTACAGTTTCAGGCTCGGCGCCCAGAGACCCGGGCCGAAGTTTTCCGGCGCGGCCGGTGACGTGGGGAGAGTCGAAGATGGCCTGCTCTCGGGAGGAGAGATCTGGCTCATTTCAGAAGAGGCCTGGTGGAGTTTTTCCGCCAGGTAGAGTCGGATCGGTTTGTCGATCTCCAGTTCGTTGGTTCTCTCTTGTTCATCCTGGATCGCCCGCCGCAACAGTTCGGGCAGGTACCGCAACAGTAGCATATAGCCGACCTCTCCATCGCCCATCCGATTGATCAGGTCGATGAACTCGCGCACCATGACGGCCAGTTCTTCCCGGTTCAATCGTTCCCACCATTTATCATAGTCACGCCCGACCTGAATATCCGCGATCGCACGCATCAGGCGGCGGAAGGAGACCGGCAATGATTCCCAGACGGCGTTGCGCGCCTCGGGCGGGACGCCCTCGGCGTCCGGGAGCAGATCGCTCAGGGTAAAGGCCCGCTTGGGAACCAGGTGGCTGTCGCGGAGGACTTCGAGGAATTCGTCGGTCGAGACATGATATTCAGCCTCTTCCGCGACCCGATCCGAAGGGCCGCCCCGGGGAGTCGACACCGATTGCGAACTGAGCAGCTTGACGTAGCCGTAGTTCGGGGAACGCAGGCCGAGTTCGGTTCGATATTGTCGGTCCGGAAAAACGTTGAACCAGTATTCGCGTGAAAAGGCCGCGTCGAAGAAGACCGAGATATTGTTGGTCTCATCGATCAATTTGAGCACGGTGTGAAAATTGTTGGTCCCGTTTTTGGGGAAGATCTTCCGGAGGCGGTCGAAAGGATTATCTTTCAACTGCCAGTAGACGAAGATGCGGAATGGGTCCTGAACCATCAGCCGCATCATATCGAAATCGTAATGTGACGGGATCGGCAGCCCGGTGTCGACAATGGCCTCGGCGGGGATTTCCTGTTTTAATGCAGCGGGTTCGGGCGGCGTCTCGTCGTGCCTGATGACCGGCTCGAACGGATTCCGTTCAACGGTTGGGATCAAAGATGATAGGTCGAAGAAGAAGGGCACGGGTGTATTGCTCCATAGATTAGATTTGAAAACCAATTGAGATTGACTGTGGGTGCTTCTCTCGATACATAGTTGATAGAGGCAGCCAGCAGAGTATGGGCACGTCCGCGGATTGTCAAGATGCGTCTTGACTTTACCAACCCCGGGGAATATGGAACTGGTTCAAGATCGATCAAAAGATGCCGACCGGCCCGGAAAAAGTTTAGGATAGACGTAATTGCCGAAAGATCATGAGCGAGCAGACGGAATTTAGAGATCAGAACCACCAGACGATCACCGGATCGGTCGAGCGGGTGACCTATCATAATGACCAGAACGGATACACCGTTCTGCGGTTGCTCACCGGCGGGCACCGCGAACCGGTAACGGTGACTGGGAACTTCTCCTCCGTCTCGCCGGGCGAGAGTCTTCGTCTCACCGGTTGGTGGACGACGCACCCGCAATACGGCGAACAGTTCAAAGCGATCGATTATGCGGTGGTGCGGCCGGCGACCATCGCCGGAATTCAGAAATATCTCGGCTCGGGATTAATCAAGGGCGTCGGCCCGGTCACGGCCAAGAGGATCGTCGATCATTTCGGCGAACAGACTCTGGACGTCATCGAGAGCGACATCTCGCGGTTGGCGGAGGTCAAGGGGATCGCGCGGAAACGGATCGATCTGATTCAGAAGGCCTGGCAGGAACAGCGCGCGATCAAGGAGGTCATGCTCTTTCTGCAGAGCCATGCCGTCTCGACCCACTTCGCGGTCAAGATCTACAAACAGTATGGCAATGATGCGATCAAAGTGGTCGAAGAGAGCCCGTACCGGTTGGCGGCTGAAGTCTACGGGATCGGATTTAAGACGGCCGATCAGATCGCGCGAAATCTGGGGATGCCGTTCGATGCCCAGGAACGTCTGCGGGCGGGGCTGCAGTATGTCCTGCAGGCGGCCACCGAGGAGGGGCATTGTTATCTGCCGCGAGCGGAACTGATCGAGCGATCGACCGTCGCGCTTGAGGTCGACGACCGGGAACGGATGCGGACGGCGCTGGAACCCATGCTCGACGAAGGGTTATTGAAGACGGAGAGCATCGGGGAGGAGACCGCGATCTATCTGCCTCCGTTGTGGCAGGCCGAGCGCGGGGTGGCGCGGAGGTTGAAACTGCTGCTCAGCCGCGGCGTGCGGGTCGATTCCCAGAGAGTGGAATCCTGGATTCATCGGTTCACCGAGAAGCGGGGCCTGGAGCTTTCAACCGAACAGCAGGCGGCAATCCATCGCGCGGCCGAATCGCGGGTCCTGATCTTGACCGGGGGCCCGGGGACCGGCAAGACCACGACGCTGCGCGCGATGGTGTCGCTCTTTCACGCCATGGGGAGATCGGTCCTGCTCGCTTCGCCCACCGGGCGCGCCGCGCAACGGCTGTCCGAGGTGACCGGCGGCGAGGCCAGGACGATCCACCGCCTGCTCGAATTCGATCCGTCGCAGATGGCCTTCAAGCGCAACGAAGAGTGGCCGCTCGAGGCCGACGTCGTGATTATCGACGAGGCCTCGATGATCGACGTCCTGCTCGCCAATAGCCTGCTCAAAGCCGTTCATCCGGACTCTCAGTTGGTGCTGGTCGGCGACGTCGATCAGTTGCCCTCGGTGGGGCCGGGAACGGTCCTCAAGGACGTGATCGATTCGAACGTGGTTCCGGTCGCGCAGTTGACGCAGGTCTTCAGACAGGCGGCCGAGAGTCTGATCGTGCAGAATGCGCATCGGATCAATCGCGGCGAATTTCCCCTGCTCGTCAAGCCCGGGGAACAGAAGAGCGACTGCTACTTCATCGAGGCGGAGGAGCCGGACGAGATCGTTGAATGGATCGTCAAATCCGTGGCCCGGAGCCTGCCGAGCCGTTTCGGTTATGATCCCATGACCGAGATTCAGGTGCTGGCGCCCATGAACCGGGGGCGCGCCGGAGCCAGCCATCTCAACGATATGCTCCAGGCGGCGCTCAATCCGCCCGGGACCGGAAAGCAGGAGTTGATTCGGGGCAGCCGCACGCTGCGGGTCGGCGACAAGGTGATTCAGCGGGTCAATAACTATAAATTGGAGGTCTTCAACGGCGATCTGGGCGCGATCGAGGCGATCGATCTGGAGGACCAGATGGTGGCGGTCCGATTCGCCGATCGCCTGGTCGCCTATGATTACGCCGATCTCTTGGAACTGGCCCACGGCTTCTGCGTCACGGTCCACAAGAGCCAAGGCAGCGAGTATCCGGCGGTGGTCCTCCCGCTGCATTCACAGCACTACATTATGCTCAGCCGGAATCTGCTCTACACGGCGCTGACGAGGGCCAAACGGGCGGTGGTCATGGTCGGAACGGCCAAAGCGATCGGGATGGCGATGCACAATCTGGAGGCGATGAAGCGGTATACGGGCTTGACGCAGGAATTGAGCGGATGAGCGCGTGGGACCTGGGGGAGCGTCGCGCGCGCTCATCCGCTTCGGGCCTTAATCGGTGGCGGCGGCCGGTTGTGAGGCCGTCGCGCAGAATCGGTCGAACGCTTTGACCAATTCCCCGGCGATCTCTCCCGCGTTGCGGCCCTCGATCTGGGATCGTTCCATCATATAGATGATCCGGCCGTTCTCCAGCAAGGCGATCGAGGGAGATGACGGCTGATAGCCTTTGAAATAGCTGCGGGCGCGTTCAGTGGCTTCAATGTCGGCGCCGGCAAAGACGGTAATCGTTTTATTAGGAACCGATTGATGCTGAAGCGCCTGTGCGATGCCCGGACGGGCTTTGCCTGCTGCGCAACCGCAGATGGAGTTGACGACGACCATCACGACGCCCGGAGTCTGGTTGATCATGGCATCAACCTCTTCCGGCGTTCTGGTCTCTTGAACTCCCAGTTTCGTCAGGTCTTCTCTCATCGGCTTAATCAGTAATTCAGAATATGGCATAACTTTTTCCTCCTCAGCTCATTTTACCAGGACCACTTCATTAGGACCGAAGTGAGATAGATACAGATCAGATAATATTCGTAATT
>DATEFT010000501.1:0-4917 GCA_035280505.1 Blastocatellia bacterium
CAAGTCCGACGCTCAGATCGTGAGGGTGGCCGGAGGCGGCGGGGCCGATTATGAGGCGCCCTATCTGACGCGGGAAGGACCCTACTACTATCTCTTCGTCAACCGCGGTTTCTGTTGCCGGGGTTCGAACAGCAGCTGCTACGTTCAGGTCGGACGTTCGTTGACCCCCTTCGGTCCCTACGAGGGATGGCGAACGGTGCTCAGCTCATCCGGACGGTACATCGGACCCGGCCACGTCGGGATCATGCACGAGAACGGCGTCCACTATGTCTCCATGCATTATTATGATGCCGAGGACGGAGGCGCGCCCAAACTCGACATCCTGACCTTGAAGTATGCCGGCGGCTGGCCCAGCTTGACGCGGGACTGGATTCCGGCCGGCCAATATCAGATCACCAATCAGCATAGCGGGCTGGTCTGGGATGCCTGGGGCTGTACCGGGGCTCTCGGCCAGATGATCGCTCAGGGCTCCTGGGCCAATCTGATCTGCCAGAAATGGTATCTCGCGCCGCAGGGCGACGGCATCTATCGGATCGCCAATAGTCTGGGCGGGCGCAGCACCGACATTCCCAACTGCGCTCCCGATCAGGGCATCGGTCTGCAATTATGGGACGGATTCAACAACAATTGTCAGAAGTTCAAACTCGAACGCGCGGCCGACGGCAGTTTCGTCTTCACCTCATTGACCGGCCGACGCGTCGTCGAGGTCCCCGGAGCCGCCACCGAACTGGGCGTCCAATTGAGGCTCTCGGACTATAACGGGCTCGATTCGCAAAAATGGAAGATTACTGCCGCACCTTAGATTTGACTTCCACATAATCTAGAAATTTCAAGATTGATTCAGAAATTTGGAGGGTTGATGGGCGCGGTTCCAGGCCGGGCCCATTAACTTCTTCTTTCACAGTCTCAATTCAGACCAACCGGACAAGGCACGAGATTTGCCAAGCCACTAGTGCCATCATTACTAAGTTACCCGAAAGAGAAATTTAGAAGAGATTTAAAACCTTTAACCTGAAGGGGCGAGGTTCGTCGGATGTCACGATCATCACGGCACTCGATAATCGCGGTAGCTATCTAAACTTCATTCAATAATTCATCAGTGGATCTTCGCCCGTGGCCGCCGGGGAACGTGATCAATCGACCCGCCCGCAAGGTTCATTGCGAGGAATACTCGTGCGGAGGACTTTGTGAATAGAGTAGGCATCAAGAATAGAGTGAGATTCAGCAGTGGTCTGGCCTTCATTATTATATCGGGCCTGATGGCGGCGGTCTGGTCGAGCCCGGCGGTCTTCAGTCAGACGAGCCGGGGCGCGGTGTCGGGGACCGTCACCGATAGCGCGGCGGCGGTGATCGCCGGGGCCAGGATCGAATTGATCAACAGAAATACCGGCGTCAAGCGGAGCACGGAGACCAATCAGGCCGGGATCTATCGGTTCGATGCGGTGGATCTGGGGGTCTATGACCTCAAGATCAGCCGGGACGGGTTCAAACAGTTCCAGACCACTGACATCGGGGTGGAGGCGAATCGCACGGTCACCATCGATGCCGCGCTCGACGTCGGAGTCGGGGAGACGGTCGTTCACGTCAGCGCTTCGGCCGATGAGCTGTTGATCAAGGACGCGCCGATTCGCGGCGGCAGCATCAACTCGGATGTGGTGGGGGTCCTGCCGATCTCCGGTCTGGAGCCGATCTCGCTGGCGCGCATGCTGCCGGGCGTGGTTCAGGCCGTGGGCACCACGACCTTCGGCAACGGCGGACAGAACACGCAGTTTTCGATCAACGGGCAGCGCCCGCGCGGCAACAACTACATGCTCGACGGCACTGAGAACAACGACATCTCCATCGGGGGGAATGCCCAGGCCTTCAACATCACCGACGCGGTGCAGGAAGTTTCGGTCCAGACCAGCAACTTCGGCGCCGAGTTCGGGCGCGCCGGGGGCGGCGTCATCAACGTCATCACCAAGAGCGGCACCAACGACTATCACGGGACCGGATACTGGCAGTACCGAACGCAGCGTTTCAACTCGCGCTCGAACCTGGATAAATTGAATCAGCAGTCCAAGTCGGTCTTCAACCGCAATATCTACGGCTTCACCCTGGGCGGTCCGATCATCAAGAACAAGACCTTCGTCTTCGGCGGGCTGCAGAAGGACTCCACCCGTTCGACCGCCAAATTCACGTTCACGGTGCCGACCGCCGAGGCCGTGGCCCAGTTGCGGCAGGCCTTTGGTTCGAATCCGCGGCTCGATTTCTATCTGAATGAGATCGGCAATCTGCGGGGCGGGGCGAACCTGCAACCGATCGCGCTCGGGGCGGATCCGGTCACGAGAGCGGATCGCGGAACGATCATGGTCGGCGAGGGGAGCATCAGCATGGCTCAACCCAACGACGACATCCAGTGGCTGACCCGGGTCGATCACAACCTCTCGGAGGCGCACCGGCTCTCGTTCCGGTATCTCTACGACTCCACCAAGGTTTCGCCGAACGCCGTCAACTTTCCCGGTTACATCGTCGACAACAACGGCCGTTCCCAGAACTTCCTGATGGCCGATACCTTGACTCTCAGTCCGACCTGGACCAACGAATTCCGCTTCTCATACGGGCGCATCGGTTTCAACTTCACGATCTCCGACCGGTCGAAGGCGAGCGCCCAGACCATGCCCTTCTTCATGATTACGACCCTCTCCTCGATCGGAATCGCGACCAACCAGCCGCAGTTCCGTTATGCCAACAACTGGCTCTTCCAGGAGGCGCAGTCGAAGGTGGCGGGACGCCATACCTTCCGCTACGGGGTCGAGTTCCTGCGCCAACTGGCCCGGCAGCGTCCGCCCTTCGTCGAACGCGGCGCGTACAGCTACACCGCCGGTGGCGGCTATACGGCCTTCGCCAACTTCCTGGACGATTTCAGCGGGCCGTCGGGCACCGCCAATCGAAACTTCGGTGACCCGGTCTACTATCCGAACCTCTTCCGCCATTCCTACTTCTTCCAGGACACCTGGAAAGTGACTCCGGCTCTGACCGCGACTCTCGGGCTGCGCTATGAGAACTTCGGCCAGCCGGCCAACGGCGCGTTCAAGTATCCGGCTTTCGCCGGGTTCGATCCGGCGCAGTTCCTGGTTCCCAACCAGGTGAAGACCGACAACAACAACTTCGGTCCGGCGGTGGGGCTGGCCTGGTCTCCCTCGTACAAGTCCGGGTTGATGAGACGCCTCTTCGGGGAAGGGAAGTCGGTCTGGCGGGCCGGGTTCCAGATCAGCTACGACACGTTCTTCAACAACCTGCTCTCGAACATCGCGGCCGATTCGCCGAACACGATCAACACCACCGCGACCGGCACCGGCCCCAGCGTCGGGGATGGGCGCGGCACCGCCAACTGGTTCGGCGTGTTGCCGTCGGTCGCGGGGACGCCGGGGATCGGGAATTCCCAGACCTCGGTCTTCGATCCGAACATTCGTAACCCTTATACCGAACGCTGGTCGCTCGGGCTGCAGCGCGAACTGCCCAGCCGGTTGCTGCTCGATGTCGCTTATGTCGGCACCGGCAGCCACAAGCTCTTCACCAGTTCGGATATCAATATTCTGAGCAACAATCAGCGGCTCTATCCCAATTTCGGGATCCGGCGAATCCGCGCCAGCGAGGGCAACTCGATCTACCATGCTCTGCAGATCAAGCTCGATCGGAGGTTCACCCGCGGCATCGAGGTGACGGGCGCCTATACCTTCTCGCGCAACATCGACAGCACGAGCGAGGTCTTCGCGACCGATAACTCGGTGGCGCAACAGACCTCGATCTCGACGGGGCGGGGAGGTCTCGCGCTCGATCGCGGGTTGAGCGACTATCATCGCGCTCATCGGGTGACCCTGACCTATCTCTGGACCATGCCGGGCCCGAAGGCGGGGCTCTGGAAGATTCCTTTCGGAGGCTGGACGCTTTCGGGGATCACGACCTTCCAGTCGGGCACGCCGTATTCGGTGGCCAACGGGTTCGATCGCAACGGCGACGGCCTGCAGAACGATCGCCCCGACATCGGGAATCCCAATGCGCCGTTCACCAGCCGCGCCATTGTGGATAATCGGCCGGCCGCGATGCGATGCGCGACCGGATACCAGAATCCGGATACGGGAGGTTGCGTGACGCGGGCCGATGTCTATTGGGTGCAGGGAACCGGCGCGCCCAACGCCGCCACCGTCGGGCGCAACACGCTCTTCACGCCGGGCCTCACCAATTTCGATCTGAACATCATCAAGACCTTCAAAGTGACCGAGTCGAAGGCCTTCGAGTACCGGATGGAGGCCTTCAATATTTTCAATACCTCACAGTATACCGGGGTCCCCGGCCGGAACGTCCTGGGGACTTCGGCCGGGCGATTCCTGAACTCCGATTTCACCAACAACTGTAACGGGGCCGGCTGCAGCCCGCGAACCTTGCGGATGCAGTTGAAGTTCCTCTTTTGAGGTCTGAAAATTCGGTGAGCTAGGATTTAAACCGCGAAACACGCGAAAGACGCGAAAATCACCCGATTTCGCGTCTTTCGTTTGTTTCGCGGTCTCTTATTTTTCGGGCGAGATCTCGAAGTCGTCGAACCAGGTTTGGCCGAAGATAGGGCAGGGAACTACGGTGCAGTTCTGGCGTTGAAGGTTGATCAGGATGGCGCGGGTGGTCTTCCCAGTCATGAATTCGACGGAATATTTCTGCCAGTCGTTGGTCCCCGTTGAGAGCGGGATGAAGGGCGAGAGCGGGGATTTGTTGCCGCCGGCCTCGACCATCACGACTCCGGGGAGGCCGCCCGTCACGAGGTTTTGATGGCGCGCCCAGAAGCTCAGGCGGTAATGGGCCTCGGGCTTGACCAGCACCCGTTGAGTCGCCACCGGCAGCGAGGTCTGCGCGTCTCCGTTCCAGTCGAGGCGCAGGCTGTGA
>DATEFT010000502.1:0-9718 GCA_035280505.1 Blastocatellia bacterium
TTCGAAGGTGCAATATAATCGATTTTAGCGGAGATTTAGAGGGATCGAGATTTTTCTGGCCCTCTCGGAGGCGATTGAGGCCGCTGATCGTTGGCTCTTGGCTGCCGATCTGGGTTAAGCTTGGTCTGCACGAACAAACATGTTCTCATACGATCCTTTGACCCTTGTGCCCCTGGTGTTGAAAAACGTGTCTGAACAAGCTCCGTCATGGTCGGCCATGGTAGCAGGACGGAGGAATTCCGAATCGGGCGGAGCTCCCGCTCCGATTTGGGAAGGGCTCTTCACTGGTTTTGGTTGATGGTTGTCGGTCGAGGTCTGTCGGCGGAGGAAAGATAGCCGAGGACGCGTATTCTTGATTGACACGAACAGCACTGCAGCGGATCACTGGATACAGGCAAGTCGCAGGCGGGAGGAGTTTTCCCTGAGGGTTGACGTCTCAGGTTATGAGTGCTCTCTCCTCATCAAATTGTGCTGAGACCGAAGAGAGCTCGCAGCGCCGATCTATGGCTGTTGCTCGATTTTCGATCGACGCGGCTTCAGTACAGTAATCTGCGCCAAAAAAATTGGGTGTCTTTTAACGGGAAGCGAAAGAGCCACTGCCCGGCCGGAACCGGTATCGTGCTCCCTCAAGTAAATTCACCTTCCCGCTTTAAAGTGCGGGAAATCGGCGGAACATATCGCTCTTTTTTCACCGCCGGTTTTGTTCATGTATCAACTCAGGTCCGGGTCGGTTTCTTGGCTGGGATGAATCGTTTTCTGATAGCGCTTGAACCCTCCTGCGGGTGCGCATAAGATACAGCCAACACGGCGGAGTCGTCTTTAATCGGGTCAACCGATCAGCCTATCGGCAATCTTCGCTTAAATTATTTTCAGCCGGCCGGGATAGCGGGTTAGGTGGATTAAAGGGAGAAGCTGTTTACCTATTGTTATGGAGGCATCGACATGGTTTGGCTGCGCTCACCGAAGCCAACTCAAAGCTGGTATCGTTCCCGGCTCGTCCGAGGCGCGATCGTACTCCTCATCAATTTGCCGCTGGTTCAGGGTCAGACGGCGTTCGCCACGCGCGACGCTGTGAGCGGTGTGGTGTCCGGGGTCGGCAGGGTCGGTGCGGCGCAGACGGATCAAGCGGTTCCCGTCCTCGAACCGGGACCGCCGGTCGAGCGGGAGCTGGCCGGCGGCCAGGCCCATCCTTATCAGTTGTCGTTGACGGCCGGTCAATACGTCAAGGTGGTGATCGAGCAACGCGGCCTCGACGTGCTGGTCTCGCTGGTCGGGCCGGACGGCCAACCGCTCACGGATTTCGATTCGGAGATGCGGCCCCAGGGGCCGGAGACCGCGGCCTGGGTCGCCGAGGAGGCCGGCACTTACCGGTTGAATGTGGTGGGCAAGCAGAAGGGCGCCGCCGGACGATACGGCGTCCAGGTGATCGAACGCCGCGCGGCGACCGAGGACGACCGCGCCCTCTATCAGGCGCATCGAGGAATCGTGGAGTTCGCCCGGCTGATTCGGGCGGGCAAATATGACGATGCGCGCCCCGTCATCGAACGCGCGCTGGAGAACCGGCGGCGGATCCTGGGGCCGGAGCATCCCGACGTGGCCACCGCCACCAACGGGCTGGCCAACGTCCATCGCTTCAAGGGCGATTACGTCCAGGCCGAGGCGCTCTATCAACGCGCCCTGGAGATCCGGGAGAAGGTGCTGGGCCCGGACCATCCGGATGTCGCCGCCTCCCTCAACAATCTCGCCTCCCTCTATAACGACCGGGCCGAATACACGCAGGCCGAGCCGCTCTTTCGGCGCGCCCTGGAGATCTGGGAGCGCTCGCTGGGGAAGGAACACATGATGGTCGGGCTCTCGCTCAACAATCTGGCCAGCCTCTATCAACTGCGAGGCGACTATGAGAAGGCCGAGCCGATCTATCAACGCGCCCTGACCATCTGGGAGCAGACGGCGGGCCCGGAGAGCCCGCAGGTCGCGGCGACCATCAACAATCTGGCGGAGGTCTACTACCACCGCGGCGAGTATGCGAAGGCCGAGCCCGCCTATCTGCGCGCCCTGGCCATCAAGGAGAAGACGCTGCCGCCGGAGCATCCCAGTCTGGCCTTCTCGCTCAACGATCTCTCGCTCCTCTATACGCAGCAGGGCGAGTACGAGAAGGGCGAATCCTTCGGCCGCCGCGCCCTGGTCATTCTGGAGAAGACCCTGGGGCCGGAACACCAGGCCGTGGCGACGACGCTCAACAACCTCGGCCTCCTCTATCGCCGGAAGGGCGAGTATGCGAGGGCCGAGGAACCGTATCGGCGTTCGCTGGCGATCAAAGAGAAAGCGCTCGGGCCGGACAATTTTCTGGTGGCGATCTCGCTCAACGAACTGGCGCTGCTCTATGCGGCGAAGGGTGAGCTGGCGCAGGCCGTGGCCACTCTGGCCCGCGCCAACGCCGTCATCGAACGCAACCTGACGCTCAACCTGGCCGCCGGCTCCGAACGCCAGAAACTGGCCTATCTGGCCACCTATTCGCGGGCGACCAACCTGACGCTCTCGCTGCACAGCCTGCTGGCGCCGAACGATCCGCGGGCGCTCGACCTGGCCTTCACGACCCTCTTGCGCCGTAAGGGGCGAGGGCTCGACGCCATGACCGATACGATCGCCACGCTGCGGCTCCACTCGACCCCGGAGGACCGGGCCCTGCTCGATCAGCTCGCCGAGGCCCGCTCGCAATTGGCGGCGCTGGTCCTGAAAGATCCCAATACGGCCAACCTCGCGACCTATCGGACGCGGAGCAAACCGTTCGAGGAAGAGATCGAGCGGCTGGAATCGGATCTCAGTCTGCGAAGCGCGGAGTTTCGCGCGGAGGTGCAGCCGGTCACCTTCTCCACCATTCAGTCGCTGCTGCCCGTCGGGAGCGCCCTGGTCGAATTCGCGGTCTACACGCCGCTGGATCTGCGGACCGAGAAGAGCGGAGCGCCGCGCTACCTCGCGTATGTGGTGGCGGCGCAGGGCGCGCCGAAATGGGTCGATCTGGGCGAAGCCGCCGCGATCGATCAGGCCGTGGAGCTCTGGCGCGGGGCCTTGCGCGATCCGAAACGGAAGGATGTCAGACGACTGGCGCGAGCGGTCGATCAGAAGGTGATGCAGCCGGTCAGGACCCTGTTGGGCGAGACCCGCCGCCTGTTGATCGCGCCGGACGGTCTGCTCAACCTCATTCCATTCGCGGCTCTGGCGGACGAGCAGAATCGGTATCTGGTCGAACGTTATACCATCAGCTATCTGACGAGCGGGCGCGATCTGGTGCGATTGCAGACCTCGCCGCCCAGCCGAACGCCGCCGCTGGTGGTGGGCAACCCCATCTTCGGCCCGGTCGGGACGATCGCGGCGACGGCCGACCCGGAATCGCGAACCTCGTCGTCCGAGCGTCCGGCGAAGGCGCGGATCGATTCTTCGCAGGTCCTCTTCCCGCCGTTGCCGGGCACGGAGGCCGAGGTCCTGGCGATCAAAGCCGTGCTGCCTGAAGCCTCGGTGCTGTTGCGCGAACAGGCGACCGAAGCCGCGCTCAAACAGGTTCAGGCTCCGCGCATTCTGCACGTCGCCACCCACGGCTTCTTCCTCAACGATCAGGAGGTCTCGCCGCCGGAGACGCGCGGCGCGCCCGAGGAGAGCGTGCTCCGCATGTCCGGCACGCGGCTCAGCAAATGGGCGGCGCATATCGAGAATCCCCTGCTGCGTTCGGGCCTGGCCCTGGCCGGGGCCAATCGGAGCAAAGGCGGAGACGATGACGGCGTCTTGACCGCGCTGGAGGTGGCGGGGTTGGATCTGTGGGGGACCAAGCTGGTCGTGCTCTCGGCTTGCGACACGGGCGTGGGAGATATCCGAAACGGCGAAGGCGTCCAGGGACTGCGGCGGGCGCTGGTCCTGGCCGGATCCGAGAGCCAGGTCATGACCCTCTGGCCGGTCCTCGACGAATCGACCAAGGATCTGATGGTCCCTTATTACCAGGCGCTCCAACAGGGGCAGGGCCGGAGCGAGGGACTGCGGCAAGTACAATTACGATTCCTGCGGAACAAAGACCGCCGGCATCCGTTCTACTGGGCGGCCTTCATTCAATCAGGCGAATGGGCGAAGCTGGAGAACGATAAACACTAATTTCAGATTTCAGATTTCAGCACTCTGTTAACGAAGTTCTTTGGTCTCTCTATTCTTCAACCGCGAAACACGCGAAACACACGAAAGGTGTTCGAGGTCGCGGTTGCCGAATGTTTCTTTGAAGACCGAAGACTGCAGGCTGAAAACTGCTTCCCAAAGGAGGTTGGTGGAACCCCGGAGTAAATCAGACCCATTAGAGGCATTCTTCGATTATCTCAGCCCTGATCGGAACCAGGCCGGAGAGCGATACGAGGCGTTGCGCCAACTCCTCTTAAAGTTCTTCGAGTGGCGCGGAGCGCTCTCCCCGGATCATCTGACGGATCTCACCTTCGACCGGGTCGCCAGAAAGATCGCGACCGGAGAGGAGATTCGGAACATCCAGGGTTACTGTCAAAAGGTGGGGTACTTTATCTATCTCGAATGGGTCAATCGAGAACGAGACGATAAACACGAGTCGCTCGACGATCACGAGCGGCTTCCGCCGATGCCGGCCCTCTCCGATGAGGCCTCCGCCCAGGAGCGCCGATTGGAGTGTCAGCAGCGGTGTCTGCGGGCGATGCCCGACGATAGCCGCGAGGTGATCCGGGAGTATTTTACCGGTGAGGGGCGCGGCCGAATCAACCACCGGGAGGTCATGGCTCAGCGTCTGGGAATCAGCCGGGCGGCCCTGGGCAATCGAATTACACGGTTATTAAGTAAACTCAGAGAATGCGAGCGGAAGTGCCTGAAAGACGAATAATTGCCCGACATAAATTAAAAAGTTTGCCACTTGGTAATAGACGACGTTTGTAGTTTGGGGCGCGAGCCCCGGCAGGTGTCAAGGGCGCTTTCAGCGCTGGGTTGCTTGGTTTTAAGGCCGTGATCATGGCTGGGCCTCTACCCTCGATCTCCGCCATGGTCGAACAAGATTGAAAAGCACATGGAAGAGATACTTCACTCTGAACAATTAATGATCCGCTACCTTCTGGGCGAGCTCTCCCCGGAAGAGCAGCTCGAGGTGGAGGCGGGCTATTTCGCCAATCCGGAGAGCTTCGACCGGCTTCGGGCCGTCGAGTTTGATCTGATCGAGGGCTATGTCACCGGCAAACTCTCGGTTGCCGATCGGGGCCGATTCGAGATCTGCTACCTGACCTCGCCGGTCCGGCGCGAAAGGGTGGAGTTCTTCGACACCCTGGCTCAGAGCATTCCTCTCCGCGCCGATTTGCCGAGCCCGGAATTCCTCTCCGTGCCGGTGGTCCTTCCGGAATCGAACGACCCGGACCCGGGGGTCTCCTGGTGGCAAGCTCTGTGGGCGTTCTTTCAAGGGCCCAGATTAGCCCTGACCCTGGCGGGGACGGCGGCGGTTGTGTTCCTGACCGTGAGCGCGATCTGGCAGGCGAGTGAGACCGTGCGGTTGCGCCGGCAACTCGCGCTGACCGAAGCGGCGCGCCTCAACCTGCAGGAACGCGCGCAGGACTTGAACCGGTTGATCGAGGCGGAGCAGGCGCGGAACGGAGAGCTGGCCCAGGAGCTTCAGAACCTGCGGCCGAAACCGGAGACCGCGTCTGCGGTGGCCCCGAGACCGCTCCCGGCCGCCATCTCTTTCGCCTGGACCCTGAGCGGTCTGAGAGACATCGAGTCCACCGGGAGTTCGCCGCGAATCCTCCGGATTCCTCCCGGCACCGAACTGGTCGAACTCAATTTTAATCTTCCGGGCACGCGATTCGCCTATTACCGGCTCGCATTGCAGACCCTGTCCGGTGAAGAGCTCTGGAGCCGCAACCGGCTGGTCGCCAACCAGACCCGCTCCACCGGCTTCCTGGTTCTGAAAGTGCCCGCCGAACAGCTTCAGAAAGGCCCTTACATTCTGGCCCTGACGGGAATCGATCCCGGAAAAGACGGAGTCGGCATCGGAGAATTCTACATCGAAGTGGACCGGCCCCGGCGGTAGTCGCCGGCCCCCTCGATTCCCACTCGGCCTCGGTAAAAGGAATTGCCGCTGATAACCAGCGAGTTATCGGCGGCAATATTGTTGAGACGCGATGCTTCAAACTGCTAAAACGTCTTCACCGACCAATCCGCCGATGATCAAACATGATCGGTGAAGTCACAGCCCCGATGAACCCATCTGTTTAAATCAATACTTGGAGATCAACCTTGGTTTTAATCTGGTCAGGGATCGGTAGTTGGTTAATTTTGTTTTTCACCGGCACTCTTCTGCTTGGCAATCTCAGCATTTTTCTTAATTACAGCGCCAGCAAATTCTCACTGATCAACTGGTGGATTCCGGCTCTGATGAGTGCGATTGCGGCCTGGCTGTTGGCCAATTACGCCGAAAAAATGAATAAAGAAGCCAGCGTCGACACCTGGTGGGGACGCGTTTTCTTATATCACGGAAAGCGGCATCATATTTTCTGGATTCCCATTCGTTACTGGAGCTTTATCTTCTTGGGGATCGCCTTGTGGCGCTATTTTAGTCCTTCTGGATAGGATGAGCTGAACCCTTCATCCGGCCGTCCCGGCCGGCCGAAATTTCCGCGATACGTTCCGCGTTTTTCAGGCACTTTAAATTGAGGCTGCTAATAATTGCCGGCAGCCTGGGAAATCCGACCAGAGGATCGTCCATGGAATCTTGCCTCCCGCAGTAAATTTTGTGGGTAGAGTCCATGGGGTGCACGATGTTTATAGCTACGGTGGGACTCGGTGCGTTTTAGCGGGGCGCCATAGATTTGCTATGCGGCTCTTCATTGAGCCAGCGCTCGTTGGTGGTGGGCTATAAGCGTTTCATCCCCGCTGGGCTCTATCCACCAAATTTACTGCGCCATTTCACTCCATCCATCCATCATTACCTTCACTAAATACCCGGCTGACAAAATTGATGTCCAAACCGCGAGAGACGCGGAATCCGTAATCTTTCGCGTCTTCCGCGTGTTTCGCGGTTCATCAACCGATTGTTCAGGCCGTGCGTTCAGGCGAACAGGTCGAGCGTCTGGCGCCCGATGTTCTGGGCGACCTTCAGAATTTTGACGCTGATCGCCGCCTGCAACTCGGCCTGGCTCAATTCGACCGCCGCCTCCGAGATGTCGATCGTGTCGACGGGGGCCGAAGACGTGGGGCTGCCGGCCACGGCCGACGCCACGGCCGCTACCCGGTCGAAGGCCGCCGAGAGGGAGATATTGCCGATTGCTGTCAGATCCATAAACACCTCCTCGACGGCCTTATCGGCACTCGCCGACGATGACTTGAGAGAAAAATCGTCAGGAGGTCCGGACGGCGCCCGGAGTGCCGTTCGTGACCACGAATGAGGCCACGGTGCTGACCGCCTCATCCGGTCTCGTCACGGCGGGCACGATCCGGTAGTCCGCCTGATACTGTTGCGGAGTCAGGTTGCAGCGCACGTAGCCGCGCCGGCCGTTATAGAATTTGATCTGCGGATTTTCGGACAACTGTTGCTGGACCGTGGCCGAGGTATCCGCGCCGTCGCCGCCGGACGAGATCGACGTTCCCACAAACTCCGTCCCGACGACCGCCGAAGTCGGATCGTCGAAATTGGTCTTCAGATCGTTGACCCAGCTCGAATGGATGTCGCCGGTGATCACGACCGGGTTCGAGGGGCGGCGTTCGCCCAGGAAGTTCATCAAGCGATAGAGCGCGGCGGGATAGGCGCCCCACTGGTCCATGCTGATCCGCTTGTCGGGCCCGGCGGCCGAATCGTAGATCCCCATCATGACCTGCTGGGCGATGACGTTCCAGCGCGCTTTCGATTTGTCCAGGCTCCGGAACAGCCACTCTTCCTGTTCGGCGCCCATCATGGTCGCTTCAGGATTGAGGACGCCGTCGCAGATCAACTTGGTGCCGTCGCCGCAGGGTTGATCGGTCCGATACTGGCGGGTGTCGAGCACGTTGAACTGGACCAGTTCGCCGAACTGCACGCGCCGGTACAGCCGCAGGTCGGGACCGTGCGGCAGTTGACGCTGGCGCAGCGGCATGTGTTCGTAATAGGCCTGGTAGGCGTTGGCCCGGCGTTCGAGAAAGGTCTCGGGCGGGTCGTTGTTCTCCGAGATGTTGTTGGCGTAGTTGTTCTCGACCTCGTGATCGTCCCAGGTCACGATCCAGGGGAAGAGCGCATGCGCGCGTTGCAGATGCGAATCGCCTTTGTAGAGCGCGTGGCGGTTGCGATAGTCGTCGAGGGTCATGATCTCCGGGCTGTTATGGGCTCGCGGGCGACCCGTGGCGATTCCTCCCTCGTAGATGTAATCGCCGAGATGGACGACCAGGTCGAGGTCCTCCTCGGCCAGGTGCTGATAGGCGGTGTAGAGTCCCTGCTCATAATGCTGGCACGAGGCGAAGGCGAAGGCGAACCGATCGGCGCAGCCGCGGAGAGCCGGCGCGGTCCGCGTGCGGCCGACGGGGCTCACGGCCGAGCCCGCCGTAAACCGGTACCAGTACCAGCGGGCGGGTTTCAACCCCTGGACTTCGACGTGGACGGAGTGGCCGAACTCGGCGCAGGCCAGGGCCGCGCCGCGTTTGACGATCTTCCGCATCTGCTCATCGGCCGCGATCTCCCACTTCACGATCACCGGCTCCGGCGTCATGCCGCCGCCGTTGAGCGGGTCGGGAGCGAGGCTCGTCCAGAGCACGACGCCGTCCGGCAGCGGGTCGCCCGAGGCCACCCCGAGCGTGAAGGGCTCGCCGGCGAATTTCGGAGTGCGGGCCTGCGCCGGAGTTGAAAATTGACCGGTCAGGGCCAAGCCTGACAGGGCCGTCGCGCCGAACAGAAAGCCGCGACGGCTGACCAGTTGATGATTTGTTAATGAATGCGAACGGTTCAGATCAGATCTGTTTTTCATCAGTATCCTCTCCATTTTTCATTAAACCAATTGGGACCGGCCTCCTCAGAGACCGCTTGAGGAGCCGTCGTGGCGGTATCCAAGGTCCTCCGTCACCGAAAATCGGCCCTCCCGGCGGGCCGCCATTGCCGTGCTATGGATCTGTCTTCAGGAATGGTTTGCTTGTGTTATGACTTGCTTGAAACGCCCATTATAGAGCAAGCATCTTAATTTCATGTTCGCTCAATGCCAAATTCGTGAAAAGCCGCGAGGGGATTTCGGCGAAGAGCCGAGGGATTTAATGTGATCCCCGCGAAACATCAGGCGCGGTGGAGCCACAATCAAGTGTGCCCCCTCGATTCCTGGAGACCAACACCTATGATGCGAAGACCGAAATCTCAGCCCGGCGTCGAAATCTTTATTTTGACCGAGGCCGCTCAAGGCCGGATGGAACGACCGATCGGAGTGACGCTCGATGAGCAGGTTGCTCAGAATTGGTGCAATCACGCGAACTGGCGTTTTCGCCGGTGGCATCGCTGCCGGATCCCGCTGGGGGTGCCGTTGACCGAGATCTTCTTCGCCGAGCGGGGCGAGGACTGTGTGGATTTGATCCTGGTCAATTAGTTACAATGCGGCGTCGAGAACACCATGGACTACAGCATTGAAACAGAAGGACTCCGCAAGACCTTCATCTTGAAACGGGGCTGGGGATTCCGGCGGGCCCGGCAGGAGGTGGTCGCGGTCGATGGGATCGATCTGTCGGTTCCGTC
>DATEFT010000503.1:0-3801 GCA_035280505.1 Blastocatellia bacterium
TTTGAAGCGATGATGAAGATCTCGGCGGCCGATGTGGTACAGAGCGCCGCCGGGGCCAGATCTTCCCCGACGACGCTCTGCGGAGCAGGTTCATGCGCTCCTCCTCAGCAAGCTTCGTACCGGAACGAGTCTGAAAAGAGATTTAGGAGTGTCGCAACTTCGACTAGATCTCCGAATCGCTTCGGCGCCGGATCGATGAAACGATCGAGGTGTAGCCAACAGTGTCATAGAACGCAACACTCATCGGTGGCGGAGAGAATCGTCAAGTCCGAACCAAGCTCATTGAAATTGAGCATTGGCGCGGTCAGCCGGACGTGGCACGGAAGTTGAACTTTGCCGGTCAGACATTGCATGCAGATCCGTCAATACTGAATAAACCAGTGCGGCATTTCGTCGCCCTCAAAAGGAACGGCTAAGGACCATGAAGAACAAGATACCAGGAATTTCCACACGGATCCCGAGCGCCACCTATCGGCTGCAATTCAATCGACAGTTCACGCTTCAGGCCGCGAGAGAGCTGATCGAATATCTGGATGGACTGGGGATCAGTGATTTTTATGCCTCACCATTGTTTGCGGCGAGGGCGGGCAGCCAGCACGGATACGACATTGTCGATCACTCGCGGATCAATCCGGAGGTCGGCAGCGAGGAAGAGCTGATCTCACTGGCGCGGGAGCTGAAGGAACGGGGGATGGGACTGATGATGGATGTCGTGCCCAATCATATGTGCATTGCCGGCGGCGACAATCAGTGGTGGAACGATGTCCTGGAGAACGGCCCCAGTTCGCTGTACGCCGGATTCTTCGACATCGACTGGCAGCCGCCCAAACCCGATCTCGCCGACAAGGTGCTGCTGCCGATGCTGGGCGAGCAGTACGGCCGCGTGCTGGAAAACGGGGAGTTGAGGCTGGAGTACGACCGGGGCGCTTTCTGCGTCGCCTATTACGAAACCCGGCTGCCCATCGAGCCGCGTTCCTGCACCCAGTTGCTCGACCCGCTGCTGGAGCGGCTCAACGCGAATCCCGAGGAACCGCCGCAAAACCTGATGGAGCTGGAGAGCATCATCACCGCCCTCAACTATCTGCCGCCCCGCACGGAGGCGGATCCGGAGCGGCTGGTCGAGCGGCGCCGGGAGAAAGAGATCATCAGGCGCCGGCTCGCCCGGCTGGTCGAAGAGAGCGAGGGAGCCCGGCGCGAACTGGAGCGGCTGCTGGAAGAGATCAACGATGCCCCGCGCCGCCCCTGCGGCTTCGAGCGATTGGAGAGGTTGCTGAGCGACCAGGTCTATCGGCTGAGCCACTGGCGAGTGGCGGCGGACGAGATCAACTATCGGCGCTTCTTCGACATCAACGAGCTGGCGGCGATCCGGGTCGAACAGCGCGAAGTCTTCGACCGGGTGCACGAACCGATTCTGCGCCTCATGAAACAGGGGTGGGTGACCGGCCTCCGAATCGACCACGTGGACGGGTTGTTCGATCCGGTCGGGTATCTCTCCGAGCTGCAGATCGCCTGCCTGGAGGCGCTCGGTCAGCCGCTCACCGCCGCGGCCGGCAGCCCCGCCACGGCCGCGCGCGCGTCGCAACCGGTGGCCGCCTCGGATCTGCCGGGATACGTGGTGGTCGAGAAGATTCTGGGCCACGGCGAGGTCCCGCGAGAAGATTGGCTGGCCTACGGCACGACCGGATACGGCGAGTTGAACCTGCTCAACGGGATCTTCGTCGAGACGTCGAACCAACGGACTTTCGAGCGACTCTACGAACGCATCACGGGACAGACCGCAAACTTCGCGGACCTGGTCTACGAATGCAAGAAACTGATCCTCGGATTCGCCATGTCCAGCGAGTTGCACGTGCTGGCCCGGCAGTTGGATCGGATTTCGGAGCAGCACTGCTACTCCCGCGACTTCACGCTCAACGGCCTGCAGTACGCGCTCGGCGAGGTGATCGCCTGCTTTCCGATCTACCGCACCTACACCCGCCCGGGTCAGGACCGGGTCAACGAGGAAGACCGGCGCCACATCCAGCATGCGATCCGCTCCGCCAAGCGGCGCCATCCGGCGATCAGCCCTTCGATCTTCGATTTCATCCAGTCGCTGCTGCTGCTCGAAGACCCGGCCGGGCTCAGCGACGAGATGATCACCGAGCGCCGCAACTTCGTGCTGCGGTTCCAGCAGTTGACCGGGCCGGTCACGGCCAAGGGGCTCGAGGATACGGCCTTCTTCCGTTACTTTCCGCTGGCCTCGCTCAACGAAGTCGGAGGCGGCCCCACGCAGTTCGGCCTCTCGCTGGAAGAGTTTCATCGCAGCCATCAGCGGCGCATGCAGGATCGGCCGCTGGGCTTGAACGCGACCTCGACCCACGACACCAAACGCAGCGAGGACGTCAGGGCGCGTCTCAACGTGCTCTCGGAGATCCCGGCCAAATGGTACCGCGCCGTCCTGCGCTGGCGAAAACTCAACCTCGAGAGCAAGACCCTGATCGAGGGAGCGGAGGCGCCCGACGCCAACGACGAATACCTGATCTACCAGACTCTGGTCGGCGCCTGGCCGCTCGAACCGTTGACGCCGGAGACGATCGACCCATTCATCCGGCGAATCGAGGAGTACACGATCAAAGCGGTCCGGGAAGCCAAGGTCCATTCGAGCTGGATCAACCCCAACGAAGAGTACGAACGCGGCGTCCGGCATTTCATCCGGAGCCTTCTGGAATGGTCGCCCGAGAATCGCTTTCTGATCGACTTCATCGATTTTCAGCCGACCATCGCCCGCTGCGGAATGTTCAACTCGCTCTCGCAGACCCTGCTCAAGGCGACCTCGCCCGGAGTGCCCGATTTTTATCAGGGCACGGAGATCTGGGACTTCAGCCTGATGGACCCCGATAACCGCCGGCCCGTCGATTTCGCGCAACGGCGGATGCTGCTGGACCGCATCCGCTCCCGGGAACAGGGCGACCTGATCCTGATGATCGAGGAGATGATGCGGAGCCCGGAAGACGGCAGCCTCAAACTCTATTTGATTCAACGGCTGCTCAACTTCCGCCGGACTCATCCGGAACTGTTTATGACCGGGGCCTATCAACCGCTGAACCTGACCGGTCAATATGCGGACCACGCGGTCGCGTTCAGCCGCGCCACCCATCGCGAATCGGTGATTGTGGCGGCCGGGCGATTCTTCACCGGACTCGGCGTGCCGGAACAGATGCCGCTCGGACGCGAAGCCTGGGCCGACACGGCGATCGTCACTCCGGGAGGCGCGAAGACCCGCCACTACCGCAACCTGCTCACCAACCAGATGCTGACCGTCAATGAGCTGAACGGTAGATGCGAACTGCCGCTGGCCAGGGTCTTTTCACACCTGCCGGTGGCGCTGCTGGAGCAGACTTAGATTTAATGAAGTCTAGAGAAGTCGGAACCTCGATTCTTGAGCCCACGAAGCGAGTTGGCCAGTCGTTAAACTTCCCCGACTTCTCTAGACTTCTCTAGACTTTTATAGACTTCCTATCGCGTCCGGTGCGAAATAGCGCGCCCAATCGCCATATTTCGCCATCCGTCTCGCGCCTCGGCCCGCTAAATCTCGCGAGGTTCAAGCCGGTTTTTCGAACAGCAAGAACCATTTACCAGCCTGGCGAGGCTACCGGCCCTTTTTGGCCGGTAATTTGCATAATGGATCCGACCAACTATATCTCCATCGACTCAAAGGAGAGATCATGGCTGCTTCCATTAACCAAAACATACTAAGGTCAGACTCACCCGGCTTCTTCGAGAAGATCAATGGGCAATGGCACAAGCCTGCCCTTCAAGTCT
>DATEFT010000504.1:0-5014 GCA_035280505.1 Blastocatellia bacterium
GCCGCCTCGATCCAGACCGACCACGCATAGGAGAGATGACCGAGGGTGGTCGCGTGCCGCTTATGATCGGCGATGTTCCGTCGCGCCCACTCCTCGCGCTCCCGCGCCAGCTCTTTGGGCGCTCGCCCGATGGTCTTCTGGTAGTTCGCCGCCAGCCAGCGAAGGAACCCGCTCATGGCGGAAGCGAAAACGCCGTTCGCCGCGTACTTCTGCAAGGCCGTGAGCTGGCTGAAGTCAATCGAGGTCTTCTGACATTCGAGGACAAAGAGCCTGGCCAGTAGGCTTTCCCCCACCGGTTTCTCCTCGGCGGTATTGAAGATCAAGCCTCGCGGATGTTTCGCGCTGCGCTGCGTGATATCCGCGCCCAGTCGTTGCCGTCCGTGCTGGTTGCCCTGCGCCCGTAAGAGCCGGTCGGCGTCTCGCATGAGGCGGTTGCGGTCCTGCTGGCTGCCGGTCGGCTTAAAATCATCGACCGTGAAGATCATATCTTTCGCGGCATGCGCGATGACTTCCAGGGCGTTGGCCGTGGACATCCAGGAGCCGGGCAGCTTGTCGGCATTGAATCGACCGAAGAAGGATTGAATCAGCGCCGCCAGTTGAGACTTGCCGCTCCCCGTTGGGCCATAGAGCCAGATGGAGAAGTCCGCCCCGCCGATCACCGATGAGAAGGCCGCACCGACAGCCGGAATGGTGATCTCATCGGGGGCCAACCGTAGCAGATCAAAGATCGTGCCCATGGCTTCGGTCCACGCTTCGCCATCCGGCGGTTCCGGCAAGACGGCCGGGACCAGAGAATCCGGCAGCTTTACCTCGACATCCTTGATCGCCTTCGCTCCGATCGCGCCGCCGCCGTGCAGGTAGCACATTTCGCCGTCGATCTCGCGCCATCCGGTATGGGTATAGATTCGCCGTTCGGTTGGGGCATCAGACAACATCTGGATTGCGCACCGGGCATGGTCGGCACGCCGGGGGTAGATGACGGCCTTCGCGCCCAGATTGACCATCGGCCATTTCATCATGGCAAAGTCTTCGGCCGGGACCAGAAACCGGACGAATCGGCGGCCCAGTCGCGCCGTCACCTCAAAGGCCCGCTTGGTTTCGGTGCCGTCGTCCTCGACCACATCGGCGACGATTTCGGCCCGGAAGTTGGTGAGCCTGGCCGGGACGATCCCGTCTTTCGTATGTTGCCAGAAGATCAGGCCATCTCTGTTAGCCTCGTAGGCCCCACAGACCTTCTTTTCGTCGTCATCGTCGGATTGATCGCTGCTGTTCTGCCCCGCCGGTTCGACCGTCTTCGGTCTGGCTCCGTAGCCGTTTGCAGCCAACTCCTTGGCCGCCTGCTTAAAATCGCCGTCGCACTCCAGAAAGGCATACACGGCGAACGGCGTATATGCCGTCTGTTCGGTCAATGGCTCGGCGTTCGATGTATAGACGAAAAAGAGGCCGTCATTAAAGAGAGTTGCACCGCAGTGGTCGTTCACTCCAGGCCGCGCCCAATTCTCGCCCTTTGCGTGCCACTTGCTGTGGTAGTGCCAGCCGTGCCGGTTGAGCAAAGCACGAACATCGCCGCGCTGGTTGTAGTCGTCGCCGGGCCGCAGTTCGCCGGGGCTCTGCTTCTCTGCCGGACCGGTCGCGCCTTTGATGTCTTTCGGTCTGACGTACTCGTTGCAGGCCATGGCGCACTGCATCAGGATGGCGCGCTCTTCCTCGGTGATGATCGGGATGTTGAGCAGATCGCCATGGATCAGTTCGTAGATTCCGCCGCTCGGATGGACACCGGGCGGGCATAGTGGCGAGAGGAATTGACCGCCCTCGCCCCGCGTCTCGATCAAGGTTTTGATGACGTGCGGCTTCCCTTCGTTCATCACCACCGCTTCGCCGTTCGTGGTTTTATGGATCGTTTTGCCTCTCGGGTCTTGCTCCTCGATCAGATCATCCGGCGAGATCTCGACGGCCCGCATGGCGAGCTTCTGATTACCCGCAATCTTCTCGCACCGATAGACCAGATGACGGCCGCCGCTCGGCGTCTTCGACAGTGGCAGCTTCGCCAGCAGTTCGGTGGCGCGCTGCTCGACCAGCTCCGCGAAGGTCTCCAGCGGTGCGATAGATTCGAGGTCGAGCAATTCCAGATTGCCGCTGACCTTTCCGCAGACGATGCCGATTCCTGCGGCCTTGCCGTCCTCGAACCACTTCCGGACCTGATTTTCGGTCGGTGGAGTCGTTTGGAAAGCGGTCCAGCCAACGCTCGGCGCTTTCGAGTTGGCCTTGATCGGGACAATCGACAGTCCGGCCCGGAGATAGGCCAGCGCACCGCTAAGAATCTGCGCCGTCTGGCCGATTTGAGCTGAATCTTTCTCGGTAAGATTGCGGGATGTGGTATGATTAGCCATAGTTTTGCCTTTCAAAACCGTGTGGGGTTCCCTCCAAGGTGGCCACGCGGTTTTATTTTGCCTCCGGAATTTCGTCAGAATTGACCGCCATTGAATTTTTCGGGCCCCGGCCTCTGCCTACCTCACGCAGAGGGCCAAAAGATCTGTACAAAAAAATCTGGCTATGTTTACGCCCTATTCGGCACCGCTTGGACCGCCGCATTTTCGCCTTCGTGCATTTGAACCGTGACGCCGATGCCCGACTGTGACAGAGTGCCGTCAGGGAACGCCGCTGATGTCACACTTGCCTGCCGTGACTTCCTGCGGTGTGACGAGGCCGGCCTGGTCACAGAGAATCCGTCACGGTTTCCTGTGACTCCTCGATCGCCGTGATCCGCCGGCGGGTCACAATTTGCCGCCCGTCACGCCTCGACCTTTCCAGCCGCTTCCTACACGCAGGCGTTGCCGCTTGTTGCCTTCCGATCAGAACCCGGCCGCAGCCGCAGGCGCATAAGCCGACTTCCGTGATTCGATGACGGTTGATGTCGCCAATAGCGTCGCGGATTGCCCGCGCGATGGTCCGGGCCATCACGACCGGCACTCCGTTGCCCACTGCTCGATACTTCGCCTCCCTTGAATATCCGGGGAGATCGAAGTCACGCGGCAATCCTTGCAGCTCGCAGAAATCCGCCCAGGTTCGCCGCTCCCGCTGCTGGCCTTCGGTCGCCATCGCACACGGTTCGGGCTTTGCGGTCACTGTTCGCCGTTCGGGTTGGATGATCAATCCTTCACGGCTCCCGAATTGGAAATGCCGCAACCGCCGCTGACGGCCGCCGCACTCATTCGCCCGCAGGTCGAACCGTTGGACCGTGTAGCCTTCGATCCGCACGTCCGGCACGCCGGGGACGTTCTCCAGCAGAAACCACGCCGGGCGAGCCTCGGCCACGACCCGCAGGAACTCGCGCAGTAGTTCGATCCCCTCACCCGTCGGCGGAACGGATCTCCGCGCACAGCTAAAGTCCTGGCATGGAGACCCCGCGATCACGCCGTCAAATCTGCCTGCCGGTGGATGGAAGCTGCATACATCGCCGCCCCACAGCAGATCGGGGCCGCGAACGATCGAGAATCCCTGCGCCTCGAATCCTCGGCCTAACAAATCGATACCTGGAAATAGTGAGAGCACTAATTGCATCTGATGTTCTCCTTTCAGACTTCGCACACTCCCCCGCCTCGATCCTCTTAGCGGCAGTCTTCGCCGCGTCTCGCCGTCGCCGCTCACCGCAGGCCGTAGCGTAGCGGAGGACTTCGGAGCGGGGTTGGCTCCGAAGTTGACGGCCAGGCGAAGCGGCGAGAATGAGCTAAGAGGGAGAGGCGATTGATTAACGGCTTGCCGCTGATGATGGTTTCCCAGGCGGCGACAGGTCGTAAACCGGGGCCGTTCCATCGCGCCGGGCGCTACTTTTCGGTCCGATACGGCCGTCCCGTTGCATCATGGCGATCACCGTCATGGCGTGGGAATATTTGATTTTAAAAGTGCGTTGAAGCAGACGGGTGGAGGCAAAACCATTTTCGCGGACGATCTCTAATGCCCTCTTGTATAATTGAGAATCTATTTCCCCCGCCTGCTGTAGATATCCGGCGTTCAATTCGATCGAATCACATAGACACATCGTTCTGATCTCCTGTTGAAAAGGGGAGAGGCGTCAATACCCCTCCATCCCGGTTCTCGCGGCCTGCTTCCGTTCGAGTGGCGGGGCTTCGATCTCCAGGCGGGCTGGTTCGACCGGCCGGATCTCCCGTTCCGAGCGGGCAAACCCTTCGCTCAGCAACTTCTGGGCGTCTTCCAGATCGAGCAACAGCGCGGTGATTGCGGCCCCCTTCCTGATCCTGCCGCGTGTGCGCCAGTCGTCCGCCTCGATGCGGTAACGGGTGATCTGGGCGAGGATCAGTTCCCGCAACTGATGTAACGCGAACCGATCCTGCCGGTCGATGCTTTGCCCGGCGCGGTACCGCTCGACCAGCGGCGCAATGGCCCGGATGACTCTTATCTCTTGACGCCGCCGCAGTAATTCACCTGCCTCTTTCCAGGCCGGTTCCCATAACGAGACGGCTTCATAGATCAGGGCGATTACGGTCACAATCCAGGCGATGACCGCAGCCCCCGGAAACATGAAGGTGACGAACAGGTACGCGCCGAGAATCGTCGGTCCCATCGTCCCGGCGAGTCCGGCCGCCAACTTGATCGCGGCTTTCGTGCCCTGCCAGCGGACGATTCGGAGCCCACGTTCTCTGAGGGCGTCGCTTCTTTGTGGTGTCAGCTTATGAATTGCTTGGGTTGCCATTCGTTCTCTTCTCCATCGCGGCGAGCCGCGCAAAGATCTGTTTAAGAATCGCGGCGTGGTCCGCCTGCGGTTGCTGATTCGGATTGTCGTCTCTCTTTTCCTCGGATGGCGGGCGCTTGACGTTGAGCCGGTCATAGTCGGCGTCATCCCACGGTTTCAACCATTCGGCGGAATCGCCCTCATCGCCCTCCGGCACGTCGCGGAATGAATAGCCTACTACCTGCTTGCTGAGCGGCCACAGATTGCCTTGTATGAATAACCACAGTGAGTTGATGAGATGTTGACTCGCCTCCAGGCCCGGTT
>DATEFT010000505.1:0-2655 GCA_035280505.1 Blastocatellia bacterium
AGGACGGTCGGCCACCCGGCCCGGATCGTCCGCGGCAACCGCGCGCGCTTCACCTTCAACAACATATTACCGGCGGCGAAGAGCGCCATGACCCCGAGAAATGAGAGCGTATAAACCCCGGCCAGGGCTTCGATCTTGCCCGCCGTCATCACCAGCACCGAGCAGGAGAGGAGAAAGAAGAGCCCGATGATCCAATGGTTCGTCCCGCGCCACGTATTCTCACGCAACAGAAACTGCGGCAGGCAGCGGTCCAGGGTCATTCGCCGCACCAGTCCCGTCACCCCGACATAGCTCGTCAGGACCGCGCCGGACAGCACCAGCGCCGCGTCGATACTCACCACCAACTGCAACCACCGGCCCGCCGAGATCAGGCCCATCTCGGCCAGCAGATCTTCCTTGTTGAGAGCGATCTCCCGCAACGGCAGCACGCCCATGGCCAGCAGGGTGATCAGCGGGTTGAAGATCGCCACGGCGATCCACATATTCCGCAGCGTCTTCGGAAAGACGCCGGCCTCCTGCTCCTCGATGAAATTGGCCGAGCTCTCAAATCCGCTGATGCCGAGCATGGCCGCCGAAAAACCGAAGAAGACCGCATGCAGCATGCCTCCGGGCGCCGGAGCCTGCCAGTTCGCGGTAAAAACGGAAGGATCCTGGATCACGACCAACGCCGAGGTCAGCGCCAGGATGGTCAGGGTGGCCAGATGCACGATGAACAAGACCAACGCCACGCTCGAGGATTCCCGGATTCCGATCAGATTGAGAATGGCGAAGAACCCGAGCAGCCCGATGGTCGCCCAGAAGACGTTCAAACCCGACCAGAAATTATGGGTGTAATGCATGGCCTCGTTCGCGCTGATCACCGCGGTCGCCAGATACGAGAGCAGCGTCAGGCAGGCGGCCACCGAGGCCCGAGCTTTCGAGGTCGTGTTGAGCAGAACATTGTAGGCCCCGCCGTTGAGCGGCAAGGCCGTGCCGACCTCGGCGTAGATGCTCCGAAAGAGATAGAGCACCGCGGCCACCGCCGCCAGCGCAAACGGGGCATAGGGCCCGGCATGCACCGTGCTGAGCGCCGCCACGTACAAACAACTCGAGGTGATGTCGTTACCGCAGATCGCGGTCGAGCGCCATTCGCCGAGTTTGTGCACCAGCCCCGAGTCGAGACGCGTCACCTTGACGGATTCGGGTTCCGACAGGTCGAGTCGCTCGGTGGTTCCCCACCCCGGGAACTTCAGGAGAGAGAATTCATCTCTTCCGATATTGATCGAAGAACTTTCACCCATGACTTCATTCCTCGTGGGATGAAATAGGATCCCAACGCATTTCATGAAGAGCTGCAATTACCGCGATAGAAAGGCCAAGAACATTCAGACACGAATCTCCGAACTCCCGGGATCGGGATTTCGGCGGCCCCTATTTTAAACTATTCCATAGCGGCGCCAATCCGAACCCGGAGCCCACCGGAAATATCGTTCTGTCTTGAAGTCGCGAGGCTGGGAAAAGTCAAGGGCGAGGGAAAAAATGGGGCGCCCAATCACGGTTACCAGGCGCGACGCCCCGGCAGGAGACCCACCATCATCGCCGCCGGGTGCCATCGGTCCGGCCGATCTCAAGACTGGGCCTTGAATCGGGTAACCGCCTGTTCGATGGAACCCGGCGACTGTAAAAAAAGGGAGACTCAGAGATGACGATCGATTATCGTCGCCCTGTCTACTGCAATCGCCACCTCTGAAATGCAATCACCAGGCCAGAACGAGAAGCCTCGCAACCGCTCTATTTACCGCTCAAGACCTCGCTGAAACCGGGGCCCACGGGGCAAAAAGGGGCACCGAGAGGAAGAGGCTGTGGCGCCGCGGTGCGCTCACCTGCGATCTCGATAGAGTCCGTCGGCCAGAGCCTCGACGCCGCGGACGACGTGATGCGAGACGGTCAGAAAATAACGATTGTCGATCACGAGGATCCGCCCGGCGCGGCCGGCTCTGCTGGTGGCGATGGCCGGGTCCTGGAGCAATTTGCCGGTCGCCCCCTGCTCCTGGCCGCGATTGGCGCTGGTGATCAGAAAATCCGGCTGCCATTCCAGGATCTTCTCCGTGCTGATCTTGGCGAACCCCTCAAGCCCCTGCTGCGCGCTGAGGTTGACGGCGCCGGCCAAACGCACCACGTCATCGAAGATCGTCTTCGAGCCCGCGGTATAACCCAGCGGATCGTATGACATGACCTTCACCGGGGCCACGCCGCGCGGGATGCGCTCGCGGATGGCTGCCAGATCTTCTTCCATCCGGCGGACGACCCTCTCCGCGGCGGCCTCGTTCCCCGTGGCGTAACCGACCGTCCGGATGTTGGATTTGAGAGCCTCGATCGAATCGAAGTTGGCGAACCGGAAGACCGGAGCCTTCGACGCCTTGAGCAGCTCGACCGTCTCGGCGCGGCCGTAACTGGCGACGAAGATCAGATCCGGTTTGAACTGCAGAATCTGCTCCGCGCCTTTGGTCGCCCGGCCGGGGATTTGGTGCGCCTGCTCGACGATGTTGCTGTAGTCGCGATCGTCAGCCAGATCGCTGAGGGCGACGATTCGCTCCGGCGGGCAGATGGCCAGCAGAATCTCGTCCGTGCCGAGCGTTTGCGAGACGATCCGCCGCGGTTCGCGCTCAATCACCA
>DATEFT010000506.1:0-40345 GCA_035280505.1 Blastocatellia bacterium
ATCACCAGACTTGACAGCTCCGGGAAAGTGTATCAGTATACCCATACAATTGAACTCTAGGTTCGAGTTGGTCACTTATGGACATTATCATCAATCTGGCCGACGGCGTGCCGATTTATCGACAGATCGTCAATCAGGTCAAGTATTTAGTGGCATCAGGTTTGCTCCAGCCGGGTGAAGAGCTTCCGCCCATCCGGACGTTGGCGCTGCAGCTCAAGGTGACGCCCAACACGATCGTGAAGGCGTACGACGAGTTGGAAAGCTCGGGCGTCGTTCACAAGCGCCAGGGCTCGGGCACGTTCGTATCGGAAGAGCGTCCGCGGATGGCGCAGCGGGAACGGCAGCGCATCATCGATCAGCGCATCGACGCCCTGCTGGCCGAGGCGCACCAGTTGAACTTCACCGTGGACGACATCCTGCGGATGTTGCTGGAACGCCGGGCGTCCATGGAGTCTGGGACCAGGACCGAACCGGCGAAAGTGAGGAAATAGACATGGGACAATTTATTGTTGACGTTCATGACCTCTCACGATCATTCGGGCGTAAGACCGCCCTCGAGGGCGTGTCCTTCCGAGCCGCCATGGGCCAGGTCTACGGCCTTGTCGGCGCTAACGGCGCCGGCAAGACGACGCTCCTCAAGCATCTGCTCGGGCTGCTGCGCGCCGAGACGGGCTCGGTGCGCGTCTTCGGCCGCGACCCGGTTCGCGACCCTGCCGGGGTGCTGAGCCGCATCGGTTATCTCTCCGAGGAGCGCGAGCTTCCGGAGTGGATGCGCGTCGATGAGCTGATGCGTTACACGCAGGCCTACCATCGGACGTGGGACGCGTCGTATGCGCGCGAGTTGATCGAGACCTTCGGGCTGGACCCGTCCAAGAAGATCAAGGAGCTCTCGAAGGGCATGCGCGCCCAGGCGGGCCTGGTGGCGGCGGTGGCCCATCGTCCCGAGCTGCTGATTCTGGACGAGCCTTCCTCCGGCCTCGACGCGGTCGTGCGCCGCGACATCCTCAATGCCATCGTCCGGACCGTGGCCGATGACGGGCGGACGGTGATCTTCTCGTCACACCTGCTCGACGAGGTGGAGCGGATGTCGGACCAGGTGACGATGATGCACCTCGGCCGCGTGACGCTGAGCGGCGCACTCGACGAGGTGCGCTGCAGCTACCAGCGCAGCCGCGTGCGGTTCGTGGAGCCCTTCGATCATCCGCCGGTTCTTGATGCCGCGCTGGCCATGGAGGGCGGAGGCCGCACGTGGAGCGTCGTCCACAGCGGACCGCTCGACGAGTTCCGCTACTCGGTGCTGGCGCTTGGGGGCGAGATCGTCGAATCGCGCGACGCCACGCTCGAAGAGATCTTCCTGATCCGCGCGGGTCGCAACCGCCAGCCGGTGGAGGCGGCATAAGCCATGAGATCACCTATCCATGCCGTACTGTGGGAGAACTGGCGGGTGACCCGCCTCGAGGCCACCTGGCGGCTGGCCCTGGGGCTCGTCGGGGCCTGGACCGTATTGACCGTCTTGGCTGCCGTTGCGCCCCGCCAGTCAGTCAAGGACTTCAGCGCGGCGATCGCCCTCATCCTCCTGGTTGTGCCGCACTTTGTGGGGTGGCTGTCGCTTGGGAAGCTCAATGGCGGGCGACCCGGCTTTCCGTTTTGTCTCCTCTTCACCCGTCCGCTTCGGACGGCAGTACTCGTCGCCATCCCGATGGCGTACCTTACCGCGGCGCCGGTAGCGATCTACGTCGTGTCCGCGCTTATCCTGAGGTTGACATCCGGCTATCCGTTCCCGCTGCTGTCCGTCGCCGCGTGGATCGCGGCCCTCAACCTGACCTATCTTGTGGTGAACTGGTCGACCCGCAGCAGGGTCGCGCAGATGCTGGGCATGGTGGTCGCCAACGGGTATTGGTTCTCTTTTGCCAGCAATCGTCTCACTGCAACGGAGATCCCGGGCTTCGACTGGCCCCCCAATCTGTGGCCGTCGATATTCAACATCCCGCTCACCGACTATGCACTGATCGTCTCGATTGGCCTGGCATCCTTCGGGGTGGCGGTCGCCGTAGTCGCGCGGCAGCGCCACGGCGACGCGAGGTCGGCCATGCCCTGGACGGAATTCCCGGGGCGGCTCGTCAACCTGTTCCGGTTCACGTGTCCCACCTCGTCTGCGAGATGGGCTCAGGTGTGGTTTGAACTGAAGTCCAATGGGCTGCCGGTGATGGCGATCGGATTGGTGATCGGGAGTGTGCACCCGCTGCTCTTCGCGGTTAGCGTTCCCTTCGCCTGGATCCGACCGATCGTCATTATGCTGGCGATGTTTTCCGTGGGGACGGTGCTGATTCTCGGGAGCAATGCCTTTGGTATTCGCTATAGACAAGGACGCCTATACGGCAGCGCGTTCGAGGCGACACAGGCGGCCGGGAGCGCTCAATTGGCGGGCATCAAAGTGCTTGTGAGATCGGTCTGCGTGCAGGCCGCGCTGATCATGGTGGGTGCGAGCATCTGGGCGTCCCTGGCATTCATCGCGGTCGGCAAAGGCTACGAGCCTCTGCGCAGTTGGCAACGCGCGCTCGAGAGCGTCGGCGCGCTGACCGGTTACCAGCAGGTCGCTCTGGCAGTTGTCGCATCCGTTGGGGGCGCCGTCATGGTCGCCTCTCTCGCGGCGCTCGGGGCGCTTTGGACCCGCTATTCCCGTCGCCTGAACATCGCGGGATCGCTGCTGTTGCTCTACGGTCTGGCGCTCGCCCTGCTGAAGCCGGCGGAAGAACTCGGGATCGGATCGGAATTCCTGCGGGACGCGCTCTTCGGGGCGACACGCTGGATCGCTGCGGCAGCGATGGCGCTCACGACCGTCTACCTCTTCTGGAGCGGTCTCGCGGAGCGGTGGCTGACGCTCCGCTATGTGTGTGGCGCCCTGCTGGTCTCGGCGGCATTCGGGGCGGCATGGCTGACGATGCTGCGTGCAGCCGGCGCGCAGCTTGCCGGGATGCCCACGATGGACGCCGCCTGGATGCTGTCTCCGGCGCTGCTGCTGATGATGGCCAGCGTTCTTGCGCCCTGGTCCCTCAACCGCATTCGCCATCTCTGAAGGAGGTCTCTGTGATGCTTCGCAGTGCTCAGACAGGTACGCGCATTCTCATTCTGTTTGCAAGCGCCTTGACGGCGCAGACGCCGGCATTGCCAACCGGCGTCGAACGCATCGCAACGGTGGAAGGGATTACGGAATACCGCCTGGCGAATGGTCTGCGCGCCGTGCTCGTGCCGGACCGCTCGAAATCCACCACGACGGTCAACATCACGTATCTGGCCGGATCGAGGCGCGAGAACTACGGCGAGACGGGCATGGCGCACATCGTCGAGCACCTGGTCTCATACGGCTCGCCCAAACACCCCGACGTCAAAAAGGAACAGCAGGAGCGCGGCGCCCGGCGCAATGCGTCCACGACCGCGGATCGAACGAATTACTATCAGACGTTTCCGGCTTCGGATGCGAACCTGGAATGGGCGCTCGATCTGGAAGCCGATCGCATGATCAATGCGCCTGTCAGGAAGGACATTCTCGACACGCAGATGACCGTCGTGCGCAATGAAATGGAGAGAGGTGAAAACAATCCTCTCAACGCCCTCGCTCAGCGTGTCATGGCGACAGCCTATCTTTGGCACAACTACGGCAAGAGCACGATCGGCGCGCGGTCGGATGTCGAAAACGTTCCGATCGAACGCTTGCAGGCCTTCTATAAGAAGTATTACCAGCCCGACAATGCGATCCTGATCGTCGCGGGCAAATTCGATGAGGCTGCCGCGGTTCGGCTGATCGCGCAGAAGTTGGGTCCTATTCCCAAACCAACGCGGACGTTGGATCGCACCTACACGGTTGATCCGCCGCAGGACGGCGAGAGATCCGTGACGGTTCAACGAGTGGGCGACATTCGGGCGCTGCTCGTGGCGTATCGAGTGCCGGCCCTTGCACATCCTGATTCGGCGGCTGTGGATCTGCTCAGCCACGTGCTGGCCAGCAGTCCGGCAGGCAGCCTGCACAAGGCTCTCGTCGAAACGGGGAAGGCGGTTCAAACCGGCGGGGGCCAGGCCGTGATGTTGGAAGAAGGAGTGGCGAATTTTCTGGCTGTGGTCCGCAAGGACGCTTCAATTGAAGACGCGCGTATAACGATGCTGGCGACGCTCGACGCCATCTCAACTGCGCCGCCGAGCGCCGAAGAAGTGGAGCGCGCGCGCGCTGACCTTCTACGTCAAATCGAGCTTGCGCTCAAAGATTCCGAACAGCTCGGCATGTTGCTCAGCGAGTATTCGGCGGCCGGCGACTGGCGTCTGCTCTTCATTCGCAGGGACCGCATTCGAACGACGACGGTTGACGAAGTGGGGCGCGCCGCCCGAACCTTTTTCAAGCCGGTCAACCGGACCATCGGCTTGTTCGTACCTGTCGCAGTTCCGGATCGAGCCGAGATTCCACGGGCGCCGGACATCACAACTCTCGTGAAGGACTATCAAGGCGATGTCACGGCGTCCGCCGGCGAGGTGTTCGACCCGTCCCCGGCGAATCTCGAATCGCGCACCGTCCGCAGCCAGCTTCCTGTGGGAATCAGGCTGGCCTTGCTTCCCAAAAAGACTCGTGGCGCCACGGTCAATGTGCAATTCCGTTTGAATTATGGCGACGAAAACACTTTGAAGAACCTCTCAACTTCGGCCGAACTTACTCCCGCGATGTTGATCCGCGGCACAACCAGGCGGACGCGGCAGCAGATTCGAGACGAAATGAATCGGATCAAGGCCAACATCGGCGTAGCGGGCGCGGGAGGCTTTACACGAGTGTCGATTCAAACCGTCAGAGAGAGCTTGCCCGACGCGATTCGGCTCACGGCCGAACTGCTGCGCGAGCCCTCCTTTCCCAAGGCGGAATTCGAACAGCTTCGCCAGGAGAGAATAGCGGGGGCGGAACAGACGCGCAGCGAGCCGCAGGCGATCGCTCAGATGAATCTTTCGCGTCATCTGAGCCCGTACCCGAAAGGCGACCCCCGCTACGTTCCGGCTGTCGACGAGCGAATCGAAGCGCTGAAAGCCGTGACGCTCGATGACCTGAAGCGCTTCCATCGCGAATTCTTCGGAGCGTCGAATGCAGAACTTGCGGTCACGGGAGACTTCGACGCCGAAGGTGTGCGAAGGCTCGTTGAAGAGCTCTTTGCGGATTGGAAGGGCGCTAAAGCTTTTGCGGACATCTTCAGACCTTATCGGGAACTCTCGCCTTCGAGCCAGACATTTGACACGCCCGACAAGGCCAATGCCGTGGTTGTGGCCGGTATGCGATTCCGGCTGGGCGATCAAGACGCCGACTATCCGGCCATGGTCCTTGCGAACTACATGCTCGGCGGACACAGCACGTCGCGTCTGTACGACCGGATTCGCGCTAAAGACGGGCTCAGCTACAGTGTCGGATCTTCGTTGTCGACACTACCTGGCGACAATGCCGCCGACTTCATCGTTTTCGCAATCACCGCTCCCGAGAACGCTTCAAAGGTCGAGACGGCCATGAAGGAAGAGCTTCAACGCGCGCTGAAAGGCGGCTTCCCAGCCGACGAAGTCGCGGGCGCCAAGAAAGGTTGGATCCAGACGCAGGAGGTCAGCCGGTCCCAGGATCCGGAGTTGGTAGGCCGCCTCCGGTTGCAGCTTCATTCGAACCGGACGATGGCCTTCGACATCGACTTGGAGAGAAAGATCGAGGCCTTGACCCCCGATCAGATTCTGACCGCTCTGCGCGGGCATCTTGATGTGAGCCAGCTCAGCTTTATCAAGGCGGGTGATTTCAAGAAGGCAGGCGGAAAGTAGGAGAGTGTTCCGTACATCGAAGACGTGGCGTCAATTCCTGGAGCGCTGCCGTAACACGCCAACTCTCATGAATTTCGGTTCGAATGGTTTGACTGTACTTACGCTGTCGATCTCACAGCTTTGGGGCCGTCGCTGCTGGTAATGTATCTCGCCGCGGATCTCGGCTCGATTGGCCGCAGCCTTACTTTCATGGCGATGATCCTGGAAGCTTCCTTGTCAGATGATATGCCAATCCGTATGGAGATTTGATGTAATGACCCTTAGAAAGCTCGGGCGATCAGAGATTATGGTGGTCTTGGAACATCCGCATGGAAGGGTTGAAGCCACCTATACTTTCGCCAGATAGGCTGCCCGCGCCGCTCCCTGAAACTCCAGCGCATTGTGGAACCAGGGCTTCCAGTTTTTTCCAGCACGTTCCGAAGTCGTGACACCATCACGCCAGCCCTGATCCGGCTCGGCTTGTCGGACCTATTTCCGCAGGGGCTCGGCGGTACTTCCGAGCTTGCCGGCGATCGGGACGATCACGGTTCACTGTAAGTCGTGTTCCCCCTGGTGCTCAAAGACCATCCGGACGGCCCGCTCACGAAACTCCGGTGAATATTTCGATCCTGTTTTCATGGCTCTATCCTCTCAAGAATTAGAGTCTTCGGGAAACCCAGGCGGTTCAATCTCCAGAAGTGGATGCGACTTGACAACGGCCGCCGCAACTGAAGAAAAGAGCGCGCGACTGAAATAAGGCTACCCGGACGTCGATTCGGAAGCCGCAATTCTCAATTCGGAGGCGATTGTAGTTCCACAATCTGGGCGACTCTTTCGACCTCTACCCGGTTATCGTGAAAGACTGCCCCGCCGCCCATGTCCGAGTCTCGTTCGTCAACCGTGGCGTTGACTGTGGAGCCGCCGGGGGCCTGGCGCGGCCATCTTCCCTTCGTGCTGGCGACCACCCCCTTGCGCACGCGATCTGTGAGTTCGACCATCGCGATAAACGAGCCACGGGCATTGAACACGCGGGCGGTGTTGCCGGTCTCAAGTCGCCGCAGCGCAGCATCTTCAGGATGGATGAAGATAGTTGGCTGCCCCGAACGTTTTAGCTGTGCCGAGACATTGGCAAAGATGGAATTGATAAAGTAATGGTTGGCTGCAGCAATCAGCGCTAGCGGGTATTCGAGGGCAATCGGCGTCTCGCGTTGCGCCGTCTCGTAAGGAGGCGTGTAACCGGCCAGAGGCTCCAACCCCGCCTGGGCCATGCGTTCCGAAACGAACTCCAGCCTGCCGGAGGGAGTGGGGAATCCGTGCGCGAACGGCAGGAATGGGTCGGGGTAATTCAGTCGTATGGAACCACGTTCCTTTAATGCTTCAAGGGTAATCCCTTCTAACGATGGATGGCCCGTATCGAGGATTTGGCGCGCGATCTCCTCATCACTGTCGTAGAGGCAGGGAATATCGAATTGCATGCTTCGCGCTAACCGGCGAAAGATTTCGGTCCCCGGCAGGCATTCCCCAGGCGGGGCCACCGCGGGTTCGTTCCACAAAACGTACAGGTGTCCATATGCAATCAGTAGGTCGGCATGCTCAAACTGCATGGTCGCCGGCAGCACAAGGTCGGCGAACGCGGCTGTGTCGGTCAGAAAATGTTCGACCACGACTGTGAAGAGATCAGGGCGGGCCAGTCCCTGTCGAATTTTGGTCTGATGCGGAACGCTGGCAAGCGGATTGCTCGCGTAGATGAAGATCGCTTTAACCGGCGGGTCGTCCACCTCGAGCAGTCCTTCACCGAGCCGGATCATGCTCAGCGCTCGCGCCTGGCGCGGTCGCAAATCATCGCGGCGCAGCGCCTCCCAATTCCCGCCGAAGAAACCGCGTGTGTCGTAACAGGCACCCCCGCCGGGATAGCGCCAGTCGCCGGTGACTCCGGGTAAACAGGTGATCGTGCGCACGGCCATGCCGCCCCCGCCGTGGCGTTGGAGGCCGATGCCAATGCGGATCCCGGTCGGGCGAGTGTGGGCCACGCGTTTGCCAAGCGCCACGATCGACTCAGCCGGAAGGCCGCAGATGCCGGCGACGCGCTCAGGCGGGAATTCAAGGATGCGCCGACGAAACGCATCCCAGCCGTATGTGTGTTTTTCGATAAAGTCTAGATCCTCGGCCGCCTCTGTCAGCACCACGTTCATCAGCCCCAGCGCGAGTGCCGCATCGGTCCCGGGAGCCGGCGCCAGATGGCAATCGGCCGACGCCGCAGTTCGTGTGCGGATCGGATCAATGACCACCAGGAATGCGCCATTCCGACGCGCCGATAAGATGGAGCGCCAGAGATGGGCGTTTGTCGAGAGGGTGTTGGTGCCCCATAAGATAATCAACTTGGAAAACCGTAACGTTTCCGGATCCATGCCGACCCGATTGTTACCGAGGGTGTACCCTGTGCCGAACCCGCCGGCGATTGTGCAGATCGTGACGATGTGGCGCGAGGCGCCAAGGGCATTCCACAAACGCTGGCCGGCGCCGTACGTGCCCTGAATCAGCCCCATGTTCCCGCTGCCGACGTAAGGCCAGATGGCTTCGGCGCCAAACTCTTCGCTGATCTTGAGCAGCCGCCCGGAGATCTTTGCCAGCGCCTCGTCCCAAGAGATGCGCACGAAGCTCCCGCTACCCTTTGGACCAAGGCGGCGCAGGGGATGGAGCAGACGCTCTGGTGATTGTGTGTATGCGACATAGTCGTTGAGCTTGTTGCATAGCGCGCCGTGCGTAAAAGGATGGGCCCGGTCGCCTTGCAACTTGACAGCTCGGCCGTCCTTGACCGTAACGATCCAACTACACGTGTCCGGACAATCCATCGGGCACGCACCGCGAACGTGTTGCTCGTCAGCCATGATTCCTCCCTTTATTTCTTGCCAGCGGTGGTATCGACCGCGCTGAGCATCATTTTGCAGATGCTTACACGCCTTGCGCGCCGTCCGCGTCAAGTCGTGCCACCACAGAACGTTTGGCCGGTAGGGCCAGTCCGCACGATCACTTCATCCGCCCATCGGCCGTGACCGGCTTCAGCACCGCTCGATATAGCAAATTTCATCCACGTCGGTCTATCCGATTCTTGCGGTCAAATTCTAGTGCCATCGCTGTTGGCGTTACAGTCGACACCGTTACATTGTCTCCTATACAAATGTTACCTGGTTACGTTCGCTTTGTTTATAGTTGCATTCGGCGTTGTTGCATGAATCAGAATTAAGAAGCGCGGATGCCGTGACGTGATATGCTTTTTTTGCAATGAAAAAGAAAAGCACGTACCGCACCCGCAATTGGAGTGAGTATAACGCCTCACTCAGATAACGTGGAAGCCTTACCCTCCGGGTCAGTTCAGAAGCCGCCGCGAATTGGACGACCGATGAAGTGACCGGAGAGCCGGGCGCGTCTCCGACTTATACCGACCTGGCGATTGAGACCATGGCGACCATCCAGGCCATCTATGGATTGGCCGGTCGGCAAACTCAAGGCTTCCTCCAATCGATCTTTGAACTGATGAAACTCGATCTGACGGCGCCCGATCATGCGACGCTCTCACGGCGACGGCGGCAATTGACGATCGCGTTGCCGGTCAAGGACTGGTCCAAGTCGCGTCATCTGGTGATCGACTCGACCGGCGTCAAGGTTTATGGCGAAGGCGAATTGAAAGTCCGCCAGCATGGCGCCGGAAAACGCCGGACCTGGCGCAAACTCCATTTTTGCACCGATGAAGCTACGCTCGAAATCACCAGCGTGGTGGCCGGCACCAACGATGTCAGCGACGCCGAGGCCCTGCCGGATTTGCTTCAGGACGTGCCGGGACAGATCGAACAAGTCAGCGCCGATGGCGCTTATGATCAGCGGAAGTGTTACGACACGCTCAACCGGCATGGCGCGAAAGCTGCCATTCCACCGCGTCAAGGCGCGAAGATCTGGCGACACGCCAACCGGAAGGCCGAGCGCCATGTGCGTGACGAGAATTTACGGCGCATCCGAAAAGTCGGGCGTCAAGAATGGAAGCGGGAAAGCGACTACCATCGCCGGAGCCTGGCGGAGACTCAGGTCTTCCGCTTCAAGACGATCTTCGGCGATCGGTTGCAAACTCGCCGGATCGATAATCAATTCAAAGAGCTGATACTCAAGAGCGCGATTCTGAATCAGATGACGCACCTCGGAATGCCCGAGAGCGTCAAGGTTAGCTGATAACAGCCCGTTCAACGCAACGGGTCAATATTCATGCAACAAAGCCTTTGGCGACATTGAAAATTGCAGCAAAAAGACAATGGCCCGAAAGGAGATATCTGGGAAGCAAAATCGTTGCAGCCTTGATTGGTGCTGCTGCCGCATTGGTCCCATGGGCGATTGATAGATTGGGAGTTTCTCCATTTTCCAAAATATTGCTTCTAAACTCTAATGGCTTTAGCGCGCCGAAAGATCACCATTGGTATTTCGGGATCTGCAATTCGCCAATAGTATCCGGCTCACCGATGGGACACGAACAAGCTGCCGGGCCGATTTGGCTTGACAAAGAGGGTACAATGACATGAAATTTCGAGCCATGTTTGCATACTATCTGTTTTGAATAAGGCGGTTAAACATTCAATGCAGATTTCAAGGCGCTTGCTCTACGATCAACGTTTCAAGGGGGAAAATTATGCCACCAATTATAGTAGGCATTGATGGAACCTCAGAAGACGCTTTTGGTTCCAACACTGTGAGTCGTAATAACAATTATGACGAGGTTTTTGCCAATAGTTTTGTAAGAAGAATATGTGGGACTGAGCCGAACACGATGTACCTTAGAGGTCCGGGTTACCTACCTTTTAACAACGGTCTGCTGGATGCAATTCACACAGGTCGAGACTTCATACTCAGAAAACGGCTGGCCGGCGTTAACGAGCCTATTTTGCTGACCGGATACAGTCGTGGCGCGGCTGGAGCAATTGTCATCGCCAGAATGTTGGGGTTTCCGCAACACAAAATAGCTGTGGAGGCGCTGCTATTATTTGACTGTGTTAACAAGGATATGCGGATTGATTCAGACTTGATTCCGGATAACGTCGGATATGTTTTACACGTCATGCGTTCGGATGCGGCTAATTCACGGAAAAGTTTTGGTCATTCTGGGACACGCCCCTTTCCGGGTTCGCGAACGGTCTACCCTCGCCCGAAAGAGTTCACCTGTACTCATGCCGGTATGGGTGGAGTGCCATGGCCTTTGAAACCGGGAGACTTACCAAGTCACTTCATTTCGGAAGGCAAGAGCGCTTACGGAGGATTGCCTGAAGAACGAACTTATGTCACTTATCTGCAAGACGCAATTGGGGCGGAGGAAGTTCAGTCTTATATTAAAACATTTATGCGCGAACACGGTTTCCCGATTCCACCGGATGTTTCTTACTCTTTGCAGTTGCTCAGGCAACCAACGCGCACATAGTACAGCACAAGCCTAGCCGGAGGAGAATCGGGGATCCGCTGCGCTCGAAGCAGAAGACGGCCCCGAACCGTGATCTGCTCGACCCACCAGATGGAGCAGGTCGAGCAGATGTGCGACGAGGTCTGCCTGATCGATCGGGGAACCAGGGTCCTGGGCGGGACCCTGGACGAGATCAAGCGGCGCTTCGGACGCAACTCGCTATTGCTTGGCTACAGTGGGAGCCCTTCGTTTCTGAGCAACGAGACATTCAGGCAAGTCAGTCAACACCCGGATCACGTCGAGATCGTAGTCGACGGCCTGGTCGAGGCGCAGGAGGTTCTCCGAGAGGCGCTGGCGGCGGGTGCGATCATTCATCGCTTCCAGATGGTGGAGCCGACCCTCAACGACATCTTTATCGAAATCGTAGGAGATCAGAATGGGCAAGATCGGAATGATCATCGGCTTTGAGTATCTTTCACGCGTGCGGCGGCGATCTTTTATCCTGACGACCATCTTCACTCCCTTCCTGATTTTGCTTCCGATCATTTTGTCCAGCGGATTGACGATCCTCGGCTTAAGTAAAATTCGGATCGCGGTTCTCGATCAGAGCGGGGTGCCGGGTCTCTTCGAATCGATCAAGCAGAAGAGCCGGGGGGCGGTAAGATACGACTTTTCATATGTTCCGGTGCCACCCGACCAGAATCTCGACCAGGTCCGGCTCCGATTCAACTCGGAGCTGGAGAACGGCTCGGGGAGGGCCTACCTGGTGTTCCGGGCCGGCATTCTGGACGGCGTTCCGCCGGAATTCTATACCGGCGGCGGCAGCGATTTCGGATTGGAAGCTCTGGTGAGGAACATCACCCTGGCCGTCATCGACCAGCGATTGGCGAAGGCCGGCCTGGATGCGGAGCGGTATCTGAAGCCGGTGGGGCGGCCAAAATCTATCGCCTGGGAATTCTGATCTATGGCAAGAGACCGGGTTGGAGAGAGATCCTTCGCTGGATCCGACAGACCTGAACCTGAATCCCTGACTCTCCCGCCGCCGGCCAAGGGCCTCTTTCATCGCCGCTGATCGCCCGGTCAATCTGAGGTCGGCTGGTCGCAGGTTTCCGCCTTCCGGATTGACCTGACCTTGACTGTCCCAATCTCTCGCTCTCCTGCTCGCGAATCGGGGCGCTTTCGCTGATCAACACCCACAACTGCCGGTGGCCTTCACTACTTGCTTCTGAGCGCCTCTGATGACAGTTATAGTCGCGTCACAGTCGACGCCATGTGTGTCTCCAAAGCCAGTTGCAATGCATTCAACTTCAACCGTGATGTCGCCAGATTGATAGGATTGGAAATAGCGGTCGCCTACATTCCCTTTGTATGCGGTAGTATCTTTTGCAAGGCTGAACTGTACGATCTGATCGTCAATATTCATCCACGCTTGTTTCTCGTAATTTCCGATCAAGATATAATTCTGAGCGCCAGGATCGTTAAACTTCGGCATTCTGCCTACAGGCCAAAAACCGCAGCCACAGCCGTCCTGATATTGACCCACGCTGTTATCCACGAAGCCAATCTTGATCCCATCAGGAAGCTTCATCTCGGCAGCAGGTGTGGCTACGGGGGGCGTCTTTTTTGTGTCGATGAGTTTCTTTTCGACACGTGGTGGTTCGGCGGGCGAACCGATCTGCCCTCCATTGGTCGTCGGGTTGCATGCCGACATTATCAAGATGAGCACCGGCAGGGGCAGCAGTTTTAAAGATCTTATCATTCTCACCTCTAGTTGTTTGGGCGTGTGTCTGGTTCCGCTGCGGCGTTAACGGAAATCGCCGCGAACGGACCGAGTCCCAGGCCAATAAAATAATGTGAAATCGAATCAAATCTCCGACGCCACTTTATCCGATTCTGAGCCCGCTTTTTAGGTTCGGAATCGGAGGAAGCGGATCTTGACTGATATTTGAAATTATCGAGCCGTTAGAGGCAAGCTTGGGCAGGCACGTTCGTTATATTAGGCAACGACAGAAGGACGCGAAGCACGCGAGCCCGGCGAAGCACGCAAACTTTTCCTGTATCTTTCGTGTGTTTCGCGTTCATCCAACAACTTGCGCAAACGGGGGGGCGCTGGTTTTTCATCATCAACGATGATCGCTCGAAATTTTTCCATTGGCGTCGTCCTCGGACCTGGCGCCGTTCGCATGGAACGGCAGGATGATCTCGACCGTGACGCCGCCCCCTTCAGCATTGCTCACGGTCAGTTGATGCTCCGCCGGATAAAGCCGTTCGAGCCGCTGTTTGATCTGCCTACCATATAAGAAAACCAGAAAAATATCAGGAAGCAACGGATTGCCGCAGTGTTTTTGAAGCAACCCATTGCCGAATCGGAACGTCTAGATTGATATCGGTCAGGTTCTCATCAGCTCATATCTGATCTCACCACCAGGCTCGATTCCACCTCGCGTCCCGCCCTGTCGCTGATAGAATTCTTCGGCCCGTCGTTTGGATTGATGCCTAACGCTGGTGTTGACCGGGCGCGGCGCAGAGCACTGGCCGACGGATACGAGTCTCGCTCGCCGCGCTCCGGTCCAACGACTGGTTAGGCGGCGACCTGCTGTAGCATCTACCTATTCCCAGTCCTTCTTTAACAGCAATTCTTCAATCCTGTAAGCATGCAACATCTCGTGCGTCAGCAGATGCCGGAACATGATCCATACCGAATAATGACGAAACGCCTCATGCTCTGCCGTTCGCTGCCAATCCTCCACCGATAGTTCCTTCAGCCTCCTGACCAGACCGGCTCGCTCTCTCACATACCGGTCGAGTGCTTCGTCTAAATCAACGTTTAGTAGCGCTCCCGATTCATCCTCTGGAGAATTCAGTATGGACCTTATAAAAGGCGTGGGAGCCGATAGCATCAAGTCGAGACGCGCGAGGAATGGTCCATCACTGGCAGAGAGATGACAAGCGTGTTCATATGCGGACCATTTCGTCGGACTGGGCCGACGCTTCAGATACTGAGGCGGCACCTCACGAATCAGGGGAATGATAATGCCAGGGGCATTTTCTAAAGCTGCTATTAAGGTTGTTGTATCGCTCATCGATTTCTCCTAGGTTCATTTCAGCTTGTAAACAGCCTAACGCTCCGGTTCAGCCGCGGGCCGCATAGCGGACCGTCCGCTGCAGCCGGTTGTTATGCGTCTCATGAATCCAGTGTCTCCGGGGCGGCCAAGCTTCAAGTCCCGGCCTCAACGATCCCCTTGATGGTTGATGGCACGCCTGACCAGAATTCGTCCGAACGGCCCTGTTTGGTTTCATCTGGAATGTTGTCTTCGGTAATCGAGAGGATAACCTCGGGGCCCCTCGATTCGATGCGAAAGGTCCAGTTCCGGTAGTGCTCTGGGAGATCTGGCAACTGCTCCAGATCGCTCCAGTGGCTGTACCGCAGTAGCCTCTCAGGCTGGCATTGCAGGATGGTACCCTTCTCATGGTAGGAATTGCCGTTGAACTCTCCCGTGAACGTGATGGGACTTCCTTCCTTCCAATCTGAGTGCACCTTGGCCCCGAAGAAATATGCCTTGGCGGTGGCCGGATTCACAAGGGCATCCCATAATATTCTACGGCCAGGCGCCGTAGAACACGTCGAAATCCGCGTTTTATACGACCGATTCGCCCGTCTCGGCTTGCACTCGTTGGGCCAGTTCCGCCATCTGAGCCCGGTCTTGTTCGTTCGCGGCCGTGACGCGCAGGGCGAGGAGATGTCCCCGCATGTCGACCGCCAGATGGACTTTATTGCCTTTCCGACGTTTCGCGCCATCGTATCCGGCACGCCGGCCAATTGCAGAGTCCGACTATCGAGGATCGCGGCGGTCGGCTGTTCCCGACGACCGGCGGCGGTTCGCAAGACTTCGCGGAGGTTGTGAACGAGCTCTTCGAAGACTCGCGCTTTGAGCCAACGTTGTGTTTGTTGGTAAACGACGTAGTAAGGCGGCAAATCATTGGGCATTAGTCGCCAGGCGGCTCCGGCGCGCGCAATCCAATGGAGGCCGTTAAAGACTTCGCGCAGCGGGTAATCACGTTGTGGGGCATCTTCGGTCATTAAGGTCAAATATGGGGCGACCAGCGCTCATTCAGCATCGGTCGCATCTGTCGGATAAGCTTTTCGTTTCATATCATGAAGCTTTTCAAAGTCGTCAAGTGGGCGATGCGCATCGGAAAATCATTGAAAAAATAACACGGGAAAGTTGCTAACAGGCTCAATCTGGTTATCTTTAATTCACCCGATTTAGTGATGTGTTGGCGAGTTCGATATTGTACCTTCAGTATCCGAAGTGAAATGCGCGGGCGACGATGACGATCTGTTGAAGGTCGCCTGCAGTTAACGTTCAGAAAACCGGATCAGGAGAAATTATTATGGGACCGATCCCTACGGGAAATATCCTAGTAATCTATGGCCATGGTCTGTTGGCGACGGATGTCACCTTTACCTGCGCAAGACAACCTGCCCAACGGATCACCCTCCATGTCTTTTCAGCCCCGGGGAGAATACTGTTGGACTCGCAGATGCAGTTAGTGACAGACAATGCCATGCAGCATGGTACAATTCCGCCGATTACCCGCACTATTGAAAGTCGCATTAAAGGCGCCTTGTTCACGGAGCATGTGGTAGGAGCGCCGGCGGGTCTGGCTACTCCTAATTTCGCTCTGATGCCTAACAACACCTTCATTCCGGCATTGAATTCGACTGTTTTTCACAATCAGCCTACGCTTGGTGGAAGCAACCGGATGATCTTGATGGTGACTTCCCCTACGCGTGGGGTACGTCTTTCAGAGATCATTAACGACACCAATTTCAGCAACAGGTCTTTGGATATCATGTGGTGCGCCTGTCGGTCAGACTGATCAAGACCAGATCGAGAAGAAGTCTAGAGCCTGTTCTGAACCGCCCCGGGATTCCCGGAGACGGTTTTCGTTGAGTCAGGCCGCGGTGGCCGACTCGTCCTGCTGTCGATAAGACATCAATTCAAACTCCGCCGGCGGAATGTTGCCAATCGGTTCAAGCAGCCGACGATGGTTGAACCGATCGGCCCACTCGAGAGTGGCGTACTCGACCTGATCGAGATTACGCCAGGGACCACGGTGGTGAAGAACCTCGGACTTGAACAATTCGATGATCGACTCGGCCATCGCGCCCGCCCCGGTCGATTTCGGTTGGCCGGACCCATTTCCGCAAGGTCTCGCCGGTGCAGCCAGGCTTGCCGGCGATCGTCTCGATCGCCGCCCACTGGGTCGGGTGTTCGCCCTGGTGCTCAAGCACCATCCGGATGGCCCGTTCGCGAAACTCCGGGGAATATTTCGATGCTTTTTTCATGACTCTATCCTCTCAAGAATTAGAGTCTCCGGGAAACCCGAGGCGGTTCATTCGTGATCAATGGCGCCAGGTTGACATTCGTGGCGCGGAGCGGAGCGTGAGCCTCTGTCAAATTGGCTTGCGCTGGTTAAAAGAAAGCCTCCATGAAGGCTTCTTGCTCCATTTATTCACGGGCATTTTCAAACCGCTGGAGGCCTCTTGAAAAAAGCGACCCCCAGTCAAGGCCTGCTGATTTAGGATGGTGCTGGCAAGTCTGCGACGGAGTTGTGACGGCAACGTCATCGTGCAATAATAGCCGCGTCTCAAGTGCTGTCAGTGGAAATTCTGCTCGGCAATAGTTGGCTAGTAGTGGCTGGAACCAGACGTCGCGCCACACTCCGTAATTGAGCACCAAGACCGAGAGCCCCGCGACAGTTGCGCCAGTTCTCTGATTAATCACCGTAAATTTTTGCGTTACGATCAATATTTGGTGGTCGGCTGCCCGATCGCCACGGGCGTCATTGAAGGCGCAGGTCGTTATCTGATTAAAGATCGGATGGAAATCACCGGGGCTCAAGGGAGTTGAAGCGGTGCTGAGATTACGTTCATTGTTAGCCATCGGAGATTTCGACGAGGATTGGGATTTTTACCTCCGGCAGGGACATCAGCGGAATCACGCCGATGATTATGCCGGTGGAACTGTACCGAAGCCCATTTCACCGCTCGAACCGAAATAAAAGGCTCGCATTTGAAGCGTGTACCATGACGCGAAGAGCGTCGCGGAAATGGAGCCACACTTAAATGAATTCTACCGAATAGTCCGATCCAATAGTTAGGCGCACATGGCAGTACATCAATCACAACTCAGGTACATGGTGTGAGCTCTAAATCCTTCTATAAATCGCCTGCGGGCGAAAGAATGCTAATGGACCAGTATGACGCTCAAATGGCGCGTTGGCCGGTACCTTACACAACGCTAGAGGTACCCTCACGCTATGGCGTCACTTTTGTCGCTGCCAGCGGAAGCGAAGCGGCCCCGCCACTGATACTCATTCATGGCGCATGCTCTAACTCCGCCGTGTGGGCAGGTGACGTGAGCGAATACAGTCGTCACTACCGGGTGTTTGCGGTTGACCTTCTCGGGGAACTCGGCAAAAGCGCGCCGGTACGCCTGGACTGGAATAGCTCCGCCTATGCTGAATGGCTTGGTGATGTACTCAACGCCCTGAAGGTAGAAAGGGCCATCCTCATCGGCCTGTCGCAAGGTGGCTGGACGGCGCTCAAGTTCGCTACTTCTCAGCCGGAGCGGGTAGATAAGCTTGTGCTTTTGACCCCCGGCGGTATTACGCCTGACCGAATATCCTTTGCCCTACGTGCCATTCCGTTGTCCTTCCTGGGTCGGTGGGGCATCGAGCGCATCAACCGGATGGTGTTCGGTCCTCAGCCGATACCTACAGAGGTCAACGAGGCTGCCACGCTGATCATGACCCACTTCAAGCCCCGTATCGGTGTGCTGCCAATCTTTTCAGATGAAGAGCTGCGGCTCCTGACTATGCCGACCTTGCTGCTTATTGGCCAAGAAGATGCGCTTCGCGATGCCAGGAAGGTTGCTGAACGAATGCGAAAGCTCGTGCCGGAGCTGACAGCGAAGATCATTCCACAGGCCGGTCATGCGCTGTACAATACGTCCCGCCACATCATGCCGTTTTTAGTCGCTACGGAGCGTGCCTAACCAAGTATTACAATTACTCATCACAATACTCAATCGTTTAGAATCACCTGGATAACGCAAATTAGAAGGTAACGTCCCACCCTGCAAGACGGCGAGTCAATTCTGGGCTCGTGTTCTTCACTTTAAGACAACACTGCCACAATTGTTACTTGATTACGATCAAGGAGAAGCATCTGGGGATGTGTTAAACATATTTTGGTAGAGTGGAAGCCGAATACTTCAGCTACTCCAGTTGGTAAGGGGTGTCAGAAAAAAGTTTATCTTTGTTGTCATGGGTGCCTTTCTTAGCGGACTGCGGAGGTGAGGTAAAAATTCCGGTCGACGTTTGAGCGAGCGGCGAGATTCCGGTAATCACCATCGACAGCAACGGGGTGATGCTGCGCCCGGAAGAGTTGAACGACACAACGCGGGTGGAAGTCGAATCGCGCCAACTGCATTTGGGGGGAGGGTTACAAACGAGAGTGGCCAAATCCGGAAGTAAAAAGATGGGCACCGCGGGGGCGGTCTACACGATGGATCCGTACCTGCGGACGACCGGGCCGATCGTCTCGGACCGGAAGATAAACGGGGCTGGGCGGGTTTGGAACAGCCGATAGCGGAAGTGATCGCAGAGGCGTTTGAAGAATCGCGTCGCTGTAATCCGCGCCGCTGTAAGAAATGGGCAGCGTTAGTAGACGGCCATGAGCCGCAGATGTCGCCGCTGCCTTGCGCGGCCGGGGCATACCACCCGCAACTGGTGATCATCCTCGATCTCATCCAGGTGCCGGAGTATGGAAGGAATGGATCAAAACCTTTTGGGTTCGTCATGACGGAGTTGAATATGCACTTTGGGATTGTTTGCCCTCAAGTTCTATCGCATCTCACGCCGATGTCTACTATCGGTCGTGCCTTACAACGCAGGGGGCATAAAGTTACTTTCTTCGGTATCTCGGACGTGCGCAGCCACGCCGAGAAGGCATCGCTGGACTTTGAAGTTGTCGGCATCGACGAATTTCCAGATGGAGTGCTCAACCGGTATTTGGAGCAACTTCGAAATGCGGACTTCCAGACGCTGGTGGCCGTTATCAAATGGGCCAAAAAGATGTCTAAAGTTTGTTGTCGCGACATCATCAATGCCATTGCCCGACTTCAGGTGGATGCGCTTCTAGTCGACCAGGTTCAATTCGAGGGATCGACAATTTCGGAAATAACCGGAATCCCCTTTATAACTATCTGTAATGCTGTTGACTTGGAGGGAGACTCAGCAGGTGATATGCCGCCACCCTTCTTGCCATGGAGCTATGCCGACGGAAACCCGCTCAAACGAATGCGGAATCGCCTGGGATATAAAGCCTTTGATCTTATGACGATCCCCACTGTGAAAACCATTGATGAGTTTCGCCGGTCTCGGGGTCTGCCCACAGGTTTGCGTTGGGATCGGTCGATATCTACCATTGCGGTCGTTTCTAATATGACGCCGAGCTTTAATTATAATAGGCGTGAAAGCAATCGACCATTTTATTACACAGGACCTTTCCTCGATCAACACCGACCGCAGGTTTCATTTCCGTATGACCGGCTAAACGGCAAGCCCATTGTCTACGCCTCTATGGGCACGATTGTCACGGGTAAAGAGCAAATATACAGGCAGATTGCAGAAGCATGCGTGGACTTACCTCTGCAATTGGTGATCAGTATGGGAAGTTGGCATTTCCAAGGCTGTGTCCCGCAATTCCCCGGCGACCCGGTTGTGGTCCCCTTTACACCGCAACTCGATATTCTGCAGCAAGCGACTCTGGTGATCACGCATGCCGGTGCCAATACGGTGATGGAATCATTGGCCCAGGCGTGTCCTTTAATAGCTATTCCGATTGCTACCGACCAGCCGGCTATCGCAAACCGATTGACCTGGGCGGGGGCGGGCACCTGCATTCCACTCAAAGAAATATCGCCCTCTAGAATACGCTCAACAATCGAAGAGATGCTGAATAATCAAGGCTATCGTGAGCGAGCTCGGACTATCCAAAGTGAAATTCAAGAATGTGGCGGAGTTGAAAGGGCCGCAGACATTATTGAAAGATCGCTCGACAAGAATTAATCGATTGGATTGTCCCCGGTCTCGGTGTTGCTGATTCTTAGGAGGAAATAATCTGCATGGTGGTTAACCAAGATCATCGCAATTCTTGCATTAAGTGGTTGAGGATGGCGTTCTAGCAACGGAGAGCAAGAAAGGCTTTATGGGTGGAGCGCATAGAATAAGATTCGGCGCGACATCTCTCCTCGCTTGCCTAACAACCGTCTTGGGACATTCTTGACTGCTAAATGAGTCACCATCATTTTTGTAGGAACGATTTACTGGGAAGCCTCATACCAAGAGGTGCTCATCATCGTTTGCGCAATAATAGCTTGCAGTTACTCACTTAGTGACAGATGTACTGCCTGGTCTTTGCAATCCTGAGCCTTAGCTGTTTCATTCGTCAGATCCCGCGCGCCAGGTTTGGAACAAAACTCCTGGAAATGCGTAATCGGCTCTGTCTCATATGAAGAGTTACCCGTAGGCATCGTCAAATCTTCCTATCAGAAGGTTTTGAAAATAGTTCCAGTGATTATCAAGGGCCAACAGGATCTCTCGGAATGAACCGAGACGAGAAGTCGACATTAATGATAGATCCTGGGAGGCCGTCGCAAAATCAGACAGGCTGTTTCATTTAGTGACACCTCGATTGAAGACTCGCAGCCGCAAGTCGGTTGTGAAAGCCGCGGTGATTTGCGGCCGTAGACCATCTTTGCCCCGATCTAAGTGGTCTTTGACTTTAGACCGACGTTTAGGCCATTTCCACAAGTGGTTTTTTTTATTTCAATGGCCCACTGCCCTCGATATAACTGGCTTCAAAATATCACATTCATGTAATGCTCAATGTGATTGCGCGCCGAAGAGGCGACCAACGATACTTTTTGCAAATGAAGGAGAAGGTTTAATAGCTGGTAGCAATCTAGCCCGAGATAAAGAAAATTATCTTGACGTGACTGATTACGCGGTCGATGCCGAAATGATCTGGTACATTTGTTAGTATCAGAGTTCCTTGGTGCAACTCAAAAATAACGATTGAATTATATTTGGCCTAGGTTATAATCGCCGGGTCCATAATTGTAATAATACAATCAGCCTCCATCAAGTTGAGCACCCAAATGTGGCTTAAAATGGCGGCAGCCTGCCACAAAACTCGATAACACTCCATCGATTACCCACTTAACTGATCGCGTTGAGATCTGGTTGGTGTGAGCTGCCACGGTCAGGGGCGAAGTTTGCCTCATCGACCAACGGTTCTTACTAGCTTGATTACAGCATATTTCATTCGGATGGACCGTATTAAATGCCGTTTCGGCCAATATTGACAGGCATTCAGTCCTGTCCACCGATGTGAAAACCGCTATGGTTGGCAATGAATTGTATAGGCAATAGAATTTGTATGAGCAATAGAAATAGATATCCGTGGTTCGCTTTGCAGACAAAACCAAAGAATGAAAAAAAGGTAGAGTCCCTCCTTAAACAAAAGAATTACGAATGTTTTGCGCCGGTGTATCGATTGAAACGAAAATGGTCAGACCGGACTGTGGAGATCGACTCACCTCTCTTTCCCGGGTACGTCTTCTGCCAATTCAATCCCTCGGTTCTGGGGAAAGCCATTTCGACACAGGGAGTCGTCAGAATCGTAGGGTTCGGTGGCAAGCCCATTGAGGTCTCGCTTGAAGAGATCGAGGCTTTAGATCGTTTATCGCAGAGCCACCTCTTAAGAGAACCTTGGAAATATCTTCCGGAGGGGACGCGGGTGCTGGTAGAGACCGGCCCTTTGGCAGGAGTGCAGGGGATTATCTGCACGGATAAAAATACCAGTCACTTGATCATCTCCGTGACGCTGCTTCAGCGGTCGGTCGCCATTCAGTTGGATGAAAACACCGCGATCTCGATCGTTGCAGGGCCCGATGAGACCAGCGAGAGGTTTAGAAGCGAGTCCGATCTTGCGATCAACCTCTTAAGAGTCGGCCCGAAAGCCCAGGTCATGAGATCCAGGTAGTTTCGACCGACTCATCATCTTCAGCCAGTTCCATGGTTTAAGAAAAAGAGCGGAATGATAACCAGGTTGTACCGAAACTGAAACTCGCAATTCCATTGGACTTTAGTTGGCCACCCCTTCATTTTAGAATTTTATCCAACGTGCTCATTGCCATTCTCGAAAATTTGACTCTTAGGCGTAGGTAGGAGGCAGAATCGTGGAAATCGCCATCTCATCGGTAACTAACGGAGAAGAAGAGTTCGAGATGTTGAATCTTCGGAAAGAGGTCTTCGAAACCGAGTTGGGAATTGTCGTCGACAGTTTATGCGGCCTTGCTCAGAAGCAGGCGCAACATCTGCTGGTTCACGCGGAGCCGTGCCGCGAGGCCGTGGCCTGTATGAGCCTGGTCGATACCAGTGACGACCATCAGCTCCATCGCCGTTACGGCTTGAATTTCGCGCCTCAGGCTCGCATTGCCCGGTACGCACAACTCGCTGTGGCCAGGCCTTACCGCGGTTTAGGAATTCCCTTAATGCTCATCCTTGAGGCTCACCGCCGTTATGCCGTCGCGAAACGCTTTGACTATACCTGGTTGTTGTATCAAGCCGAACGTGCCGCCGGTTCATCGTTCTGCCGGCTACTGGATTTTGTTCCCAGTGACAATCGGTTCCAATCAGAATGGGGCGACAGCCGGATCTTACTGAGAGACGAATCAGCCGCCGGTTCGACAAGCGCCACTCGCCGGGCCGAACGGCATCTTCAACGGTTCCTCGAGTCCTATTCATTATCGGTGAGATTCGAGCCGGATGGGCGTTCGTCGGAGCGGTCACTACCGGGTGCTCGCGAACTCGGAGCGGCATAAGATCAATTATTTACTGGAGCAGCCATGGGGATGATCACCGCCGCCTCGCTGGGCAGTGCCGAATTCAAGGCCGATTACGGGATTAAATACGCCTATCTGGCCGGCGCCATGTACAAGGGAATCGCCTCGAAGGAGATGATCCTTGCCTTGGGGAAGGCCGGCCTCCTTGGATATTTAGGCACCGGGGGGCTCGAATTTGACGAAATCGAATCGTCAATCATCCAGATCCAATCGGAACTAGCCGATGGTCAAGCTTATGGGATGAATCTCCTGTCAATGATGGAGCGTCCGGAGTTGGAGGCCCGCACGGTCGATTTATATCTCAAGCATGGGATTCGTCTGGTCGAAGCGGCGGCGTTCACCCGAATCACTCCGGGCCTGGTCCGCTATCGGTTGAAGGGGCTTGTCAGAAGTGGCGGAGGAACGATCGAAACCCCACACCATCTTCTGGCCAAGGTGTCGCGGCCGGAAGTGGCAGCCGCCTTCATGCAGCCAGCCCCGGAGATGATCGTCAGAGATTTGCTGGCATCAGGTCAGTTGACGGCGGCGGAAGCCGACCTCGGGCGCTCGATCCCAATGGCCAATGAAATATGTGTCGAGGCCGACTCCGGCGGCCATACCGATCAAGGAGTGGCCTCTGCCTTGATGCCGGCCATGATCATTCTGCGTGATGAAATGATGGCGAGATATCGTTACCGCAAACGCATCCGCGTCGGCGCGGCGGGCGGGATCGGGACTCCACACGCCGCCGCTGCCGCTTTCATTATGGGCGCGGACTTCATTCTGACGGGCTCCATCAATCAATGCACGCGGGAGGCCGGGACCAGTGAGGCGGTGAAATCTCTGTTGCAGGATCTCAATGTGCAAGATACAGCTTATGCGCCGGCAGGCGATCTGTTCGAACTCGGCTCCAGAATTCAAGTGGTCAGGCGCGGCCTCTTCTTTCCGGCGCGCGCGAATAAGTTATACGAGCTATATCAGCGTCACAATTCCCTGGACGAGATCGACCAGAAGACCAGACAGCAGATTCAGGAGAAGTACTTCAGGTGCTCGTTCGAAGATGTCTGGAAGGAGACGAAAGCCTATTACATGCAAGTCCACCCCCGGAAATTCGAGGAGATCGAGAGAACTCCCAAACGAAAGATGGCGTTGATCTTCAAGTGGTACTTTGCTCATTCGACGCGTCTGGCCCTGGAAGGCGCCGAAGACCAGAAAGTCGATTATCAAATTCATTGCGGGCCCGCGCTGGGGGCGTTCAATCAGTGGGTCAAAGGGACCGGGATTGAGCACTGGCAGAACCGCTATGTCGCTGATATCGCGCAGCGCCTGATGGAAGGGACTGCGGAATTATTGAACGAGCGTTTTAACGCGATGACCGTCTCAAATCAGGCTGGATCGGCGCCGTCGCGCGCAGCCTGGTAAGAGCCCGGCCTTCGGGGAGAGCGTGATTATTGAAATGAAATCCATGAATCGAGAAGAGATATTTAAGCTGATTATTCGTCACGTGCATGAGGTCGTTCCCGGGCTGGCCGACCATACATTCCGGCCCCAGGATCGACTGCAGGATCTCGGGGCCAATTCGGTCGATCGCGCCGAGATCGTGATGCTGGTGCTGGAATCGTTGTCTTTGAAGATTTCGCTCGTCGAACTATTCGGGCCGAACAATATCGGGGAACTGGCGGATTTGCTTCATGAAAAGACCCTCGCTGCCTGAAACGGTCGTGACCGGGGTTGGCATCACTTCGGCCGTCGGTCAGGGCCGGGAGGCGTTTGCGCGCGGATTGTTCGACGGATCGCAGGCCTTCGGCGTCATGCGGCGACCTGGCCGCCAGAAAGATACGTCTTTCCTGGGTGCCGAGATTTCGTCGTTGGTCTACCCCGAGGGTCTTTCGCGGCAGGCGCTCCGAACCGCCTCATTTTCCGCGCAGGTGGCACTCGCGACCTTGTCTGAAGCCTGGGAGGACGCGCATCTGGGCGAAGTGGATCCGGCCCGCATCGGGTTGATCGTCGGGGGCTCGAATTTCCAGCAGCGCGATCTGGTGTTGACCCACGAGGCCTATGCGGGACGAACGCCCTATCTGCGCCCAACCTATGGCCTCTCGTTTATGGATACGGATGTGTGCGGCCTGAGCACCGCACAGTTCGGGATTCGCGGGGCGGCGCATACGGTGGGAGGTGCTTCGGCGAGCGGCCAGGTCGCGATTATCCAGGCGATTCAGGCCGTGCAAAATCATGAAGTGGATGCCTGTATTGCGTTGGGAGCGCTGATGGATTTGTCGTACTGGGAGTGTCAGGCATTGCGGTCCCTGGGCGCGATGGGCTCGAACCGTTACGCCCACGATCCAGCCTCGGCCTGCCGGCCGTTTGATCGCGACCGCGATGGATTCATCTATGGAGAATGTTGTGGTGCGATAGTTGTTGAGCGAGAGGCTTCGGCGGCTCGCGGCGGCGTGCAACCGTATGCGCGATTGTCGGGCTGGGGAATCGTCATGGATGGAAACCGCAATCCGGATCCGTCGCTGGAGGGAGAGGTGAGAGCTATCCAGACTGCTCTGCAGAGAGCGGGATGTCCGCCCCAGGCGATCGACTACGTCAATCCGCACGGCACCGGATCCTTGATCGGCGATGAGACCGAACTCCAGGCAATCGTCGCCTGCCAATTATCCAACGCCTCTCTGAACGCGACAAAATCCATCACCGGTCACGGATTGTCAGCGGCGGGCGCGGTAGAGGTGATCGCCACGCTCCTGCAGATGCGGGCCGGCCGGCTGCACCCTACGCGAAACCTGGACCATCCGATCGATCCCTCGCTGAATTGGGTGCGTCAGGAATCGGTCGCGCGCCGGATTGACACGGCGTTGACGCTCAGCATGGGATTCGGCGGGATTAATACCGCCCTTTGTCTGCGGAAGTATTGCTAACAAGAGGAGAATTATCGGATGACGCCTGTCGGCATTGAGGCTATCAGTGTGTGTGGTGGCACGGCCTATGTGGATGTTGCGCAGTTGGCCGGGCACCGCCGGTTGGACCCCACCCGCTTCGAGAACTTATTAATGAAGGAGAAGACGGTCGCGCTGACTGATGAGGACCCGATCACCTTCGGGGTCAATGCGGCCCAATCAATCGTCGAGGCCCTATCGGATGCGGAGAAGGACCGGATCGAGTTGTTGGTGACCTGCACGGAATCGGGGATCGATTTCGGCAAGTCAATCAGCACCTACATTCATCATTATCTGGGATTGAATCGGAACTGCCGTTTGTTTGAGATCAAACAGGCCTGCTATTCGGGGACGGCGGGTTTTCAGATGGCCATCAACTTTATCCTTTCGGGCGTCTCGCCCGGCGCGAAAGCGCTGGTGGTGGCGACCGACATCGCGCGATTCTCGATCGCCGCAGGCGCCGAGGCGCTGGACGAAGAGTGGTCGTTCGCCGAGCCGAGCGCCGGGGCCGGAGCCGTCGCGATTCTGGTCAGCGAGCGCCCCGACGTTTTTCAGGTCGATGTGGGGGCCAATGGATATTACGGCTATGAGGTGATGGACACCTGCCGGCCGGCCCCCGATATGGAGGCCGGGAATGCCGACCTGTCGCTGCTGTCCTACCTCGACTGTTGTGAACATGCTTTTGGCGAATATAAAAAACGGGTGAGCGATGTGGATTACGCCAAGTCTTTTCAGTATCTCGCCTTTCATACGCCCTTCGGAGGCATGATCAAGGGGGCTCATCGGACGATGATGCGGAAAATGGTCGAAGCCAGGCCGCCGGAGATCGAGGCGGATTTTCAGCAACGGGTGACGCCCGGACTGATCTATTGTCAGCGCGTCGGCAACATTATGGGCGCGACCGCCCTGCTCTCCCTGGCCAGCACCATCGACCATGGTGCTTTTCAGACCGCTAAACGGATCGGTTGTTTCTCTTACGGGTCGGGTTGTTGTTCGGAATTCTACAGTGGCGTCGTTCGCCAGGCCGGGCAGGCTAAAGTCCGGCAGTTCGATATCGCGCGACAACTCGACAGACGTTACCGCCTGTCGATGGCGGAGTACGATCATCTATTGCGGGGTAACGGCCAGCTCAAATTCGGCACTCGCAACGTCAGAGTGAATGATGAGGCTTTTCCGGGCGTCAAAGAGGCCTGGAGGGGCAAACGGCGCTTGAGGTTGCGCGAAATCCGCGAATTTCATCGCGAATACGAATGGATCTCATGACTTCAACCTATCAAACATTGCGAGTCCGCGTTCAGGGCTCCGTCTGTTTCGTCCAGTTCAATCGGCCTGAGGCGAACAACACGATCAATGAGCAGTTGATTAAGGAGTGTCTCGACGTCCTCGACTGCTGTGAGGAGTCCACGACGATCGTCGTCTTTGAAGGGTTGCCGGAGGTCTTCTGTTTCGGCGCCGATTTCACGGACATCCGAGCGGCAGCGCGAGACCGGGAAGGGCCCGGTTCGAATCGAACGGTCGCCGCGCAGAATCCCGAACCACTTTATGATCTGTGGATGCGATTGACGACCGGCCCTTTTGTCGTGGTCTCTCACGTGCGAGGCAAGGCCAATGCCGGCGGGGTCGGTTTTGTCGCTGCCAGCGACATCGTGATTGCCGACGACACCGCCGTCTTCAGCCTCTCCGAGTTGTTGTTCGGCCTCATGCCCGCCTGTGTCCTGCCGTTCTTGATTCGCCGCCTCGGTTTTCAGAGGGCACACTACCTGACCCTCTCAACCCAACCGATCAAGGTCGCCCAGGCGGCGGCCTGGGGCCTGGTCGATGCTCACGAGGCCGACAGCGCTTCCTTGCTGCACAAACATCTGTTGCGGTTGAGGCGCTTGTCCAAGCCCGCCATCGCCCGCTATAAACGCTTCTCCAGCGCGCTCGGCGGATCGATCGTCGGCGATCGACAAATGGCGATCGCTGCGAATCGGGAGGTCTTTTCCGATCCGCGTAACCTCGAGAACGTGGTGCGCTACGTCGAGCAGGGGATTTTTCCGTGGGAATAAATATGTCCGCATCTGTCGTGCATCATCGAGAGATCGAGCCCTCGATCGTTCAAGTGACGATGGAAGACCGCGTTCACAAGAACACCTTTTCGGACGGCCTCTGTGCCGGCCTGATGGAGGCATTTAAAAACATTGAGTCCAATCCGGAATACCGGGTTGTGATCGTGACCGGGTATGACACCTATTTTTGCTCCGGGGGCACGCAGGAGGCTCTGCTGGGGTTGTCGGAAGGGCAAGGGAAATTCACCGATACTCCGGTCTACAATCTGCCCCTGGCCTGCAAGATTCCCGTGATTGCGGCCATGCAAGGTCACGGCATTGGCGGCGGGCTGGTGTTCGGTCTGTTTGCCGACTTTGTCGTTTTCAGCCGGGAGAGCGTGTACACCACCAACTTCATGAAATATGGATTCACGCCCGGTTTCGGTTCGACTCTCGTCTTGAGGGAGAAACTGGGGCTCCCGCTCGCCCAGGAGTTGTTGATGACCGCGAACACTTACCGGGGCGCGGAGTTGGCCGAGCGGGGCCTCTCCTTCCCCGTCCTGCCTCGGTCCGAAGTGCTGGCCTACGCGTATCAGCTCGCGAAACAACTGGCTGAAAAACCTCGTCACTCGCTGGTGACGTTAAAAGATCATCTGGTGGCCGATCTGAGGACCCGATTGCCGGTCATCACAGCTCTGGAAGTGGCGATGCATGAGAAGACTTTCCACTATCCGGAAGTCAAGCAGCGTATTAAAAACCTCTTTGGGCGATAGCTTGTCCCACAGTCATGAAGTTATTTGTTCAACCGCGAAATACGCAGAGCCTCGGTGAATTGGTCATTTCGCGTATTTCGCGGTTGAAGAAAAGGTAAAGAACTTCGTCAACCAGGTAACCGGCTTCCGACGCATCCAGGATTATGTTGTTAAGAATCATCGATAAACCGGCCGCCGCAGGCCGTGGGGCCTCGGCCGAGATCCGTTTCGAACGAGATGGCCGAACGGAAAACTTCACTACCGAACCCTATCGTTCACCGATAACTGTCGATTTTCAGAAGACCCTGGCCTGGTATTTTGAAAGATACCCGCAGGGGCCGGTTAAACAATCGCCCGGCGGAGTGGCTGAACAACTCGTCGGATTCGGCCAGGCGCTGGGCTATGAGTTGCTGGGCGAAGAACACCAACTGGCGAGGATTGCGGCGGCGATCGATCAAGCCATCGCGGAGGCCACGGAGAAAGGCGCATCCCCACGACTCAAGGTTCGGATCGAATCGTCCCGGCCGGCCTTCTTTGCCGAGCTGTGGGAAATCCTGGTCTTGCCGGGATCTAAGTATGTTCTCTCGTCCGTGACGACAGATTACGTCAGACAGTTTAAGGGCGACGGATTTTGTGAAGAGCATGAAGCGCTGGATTACGATCTGAAAGTTACTCGGCCCGTGCCGGATCTGATCGCCGGGCTCAACCAGGAGCAGGCCGCAACGGCGGCCGCCGGACCCCCGGCCGGCAACGCGCCTCTGCGGATCCTGCATGTCGTCTCCAGGGCGCGCGCGGAGCTCTTATCGTTTACCTCCAGCAATGCGTTCAATTGGGCGACCGACTCGTTCGGTGCGGAGGGCGCCATCGATTACGAAGTCTGGGCGGCCGGGACTTGGGAGCAGCTTCGAGACCGGCTGGCCGATCGCCGCCGTCCGGTGCAGATCGTTCATTATGACGGTCCTCTCACCCTGACCGGCGATTCAGCGAGCATTCTTCTGGACGGCGCCGGCCATGACGTTGAGAGCATTCCGGTCGCCGATCTTTCGCAAACCTTGATTGATAACCGGATCGCGGTCCTGTGCGTCGACGCTCGTGGATATTTCAGGGACACTCAACCGATCCGCGCGAGCATCGGGCTCAGCGCCGTCGCCTCTGCTGCCGGCCGCCAGGGATTGGGCAACCTGATCGGTCTGGGACACCTGACCGACCCATGGACCAGCGGCCACTGTTTTCAATTGGTCTACACGCGCCTGGCTGCGGGGCTGAGTGTCGGCCAGGCGGTAGTGGAGGCGAGAAAAGCCCTCCAATCGCGCGCGGAGATCTCCCGGTTCACTCCGGAATCTCTGCCCTTCCATCCATGGTCGTTACTCGTTCACTACGGCGGCCAGCCGGTCACCTTCTTTAAATCGCCACAGACCTGGGTGGGCCTGCAGGATTCACAGACTCTGGCGCGCACTCGCCAGCGATTGCTCGGCTTCAAGAGCAGCTACTTGCCGCCGCTGGCCAACAGTACGGGCGATGGACAGTGCCTCGCCGTGATCGGCCGGCTCGGGGACTCACGGGCGGCGCTGGCGCTGGTCGGTGAGCCCGGCAGCGGCAAAACTCATCTCGCGCACCGCATCGGCCTGTACCTGGCGCAACACGAACTCATCGATTTCGGGTTCTATTTCGATTTCGGACTCGACTTCTATTCCGCGAACACCATGCTGGAGATGATCGCGCCGGTTCTGGGCCTGACGCCCGATCGGAAGTCCGAGATCCGGGCCAAACTGTCGGGTTTCCATTGCTGTTTTGTGCTGGATGATCTCCGGGAGCGCGAAGATCTCGATGAAGAGGCGTTGTTTGAACTGATGGATGGGCTGATGCGCGAACTGATAGCCGATGGCCACATCGTGATCATTACCGGCCGGAGCCGGTCTCATCCGCTCTCATCAGGTTTCAGTGAGATTCAGTTATCGCCGCTGCCGCCGATCGAACAGCAGATCCTGGCGGCTGATTGCCTGCGCGCGCGAAACCTGGCGGTGAGAGATCTGGGCCAGGATTGGATGAAGCTCCTGCCGGTCTTACGAGGCCATCCGTTCCTGATTAAGCAGACGCTGCCGCTGCTGAGCGCCGCGTCGTCCGGAGAGTTGATCGAAAAGGCCGCCTTGCATCTCGCTCAGGATCGATCGCCGGTCGATTCATTCTACGAGTGGCAGTGGGCCGGGATTCCTTTTCATTGGCGACGACTGTTGCTGATGTGCTCCAGGGTCGAAGGGCTGTTGCTCGAGATGCTCATGATCGCGTGCGATCAGAAAGAGCCGTTCGCCCCCGCCCGATCATTATTCGCGCTACTCGGCGCCGATTCCGCCGCCTTCTCGGAGGGCCTGGAGTTATGGGAACGGGCCGGATTTATTGTCCGCTCACACCAGGGCCGGATTGTCGATCCCCGCTGTTTGCTGTTTCTGGCGGATAAGCAGCCTCCATCCATTGCCGGCGATGCGGAGTCGAATAGCGAACTGCTCCATTTCAGCCAGGTGCTCTGTGAGGGAATCCGGTTATTGAGCCCTCAGGCGCTGGATCAGCGAAACCAGACGATCTCACATTACTTGTTGATGAACCGGCGGCAGTGGGTCGAGCATTTTGAAAGGCTGTGGTTCGCGCACGATTACCGCGGGTTTATCGGCGCCAAGCAGGCTTTTGATCAGCTCTTGCTGCAGGCGAAAATAGGCGAGGAGAGCGCGGCCTGGTCGCTGAGCCTGCTGGAGAGATCGCCCGAGATCTCCGCCGGTGACGAGATCGGTCTCGAAGCCAGGTTATCATGGCTGGCGCTGGCCGTCAGGGCGATGGGGAAAGACCAGGCCCACACACATGCGAGGCTGGTCAGCGGCGCCGCCGCCTGGCAATCATGGTTCGATCGATTGCCGGCCCCGATCGACAGGTCTCAGGCGCCCCTGTTTCAGCAGGTCTCGGTGTTCCTGGCTCATTTTTATCAAAAGAGTAATAATTGGACCGCCGCCATCGCAGTTGGCGAAAAGGCATATCGGATGTACATGCAATATCGGGCGTGGCCCCGGGCGATCCAGACGCTCAAATCCTTAACGCGTTATCATCTCGAACTCGGCGAATCCGAGAGGGCCCTGGACGCTGAAGAGAAGATTCTCGCCGACATCCCTTATGCGGATTCGCCCCCCGGTTTTTACGCGCAGCAGTTGTTCGACGTGGCTCTGGCGCGCGTGACGCGGGGCGCGTCGGCGCCGGCCCAGTCGGTATTGGATAAGTTGAAGGCCATGGATGAGGCCCGGCGCTTTGGCGATCTGTTGGAAGGGCTACAGGCGGACATCTACTATCAGCAGGCCAGGTATGCCGACTCGATGCCCTATTACTGCAAACTGTGGACGCTCACTCTGCAGACGCAACAGCAGCCGTACCTCGAACAATTGAAACAACGTTTTCAGGAGATGGAAGAGAGGCTCGGTTCGGAAAGTTTCAATCGCTATCTCGACCGTGAAATGGCACGGGACGTGATCCGCCCGCATGAATATGCGGCATCGTGATCATCATGCTTGGCTAACTATGCGATTTGGGATTCTGGTCCGAACCGCGAAACAAGCAGAATCCGCGAAAAGACCAGTTGATCGATGTTCTGCGTCTTTCGCGGTTTGAGCCTGAAATCTCAAATAATTTAGTTTTCAAGGTAATAGAGAACCGGGATTTATTAGTTCAACACTGGAGACTCGATCAATGCAAGTAGAGATCGTCGAAAAGAGTTCACTCAAATTTGCCCGAATTACGTCAGTCGAGACCCCAATTGGAACCAGACAGGACGCACTGGAGATTGTGTCGGAGGTTAATGATCCTGAGCTGGTGGGGGTCGCTATCGATGAGCGGTGTTTTCATCCCGATTTCTTTAACTTGAAGACCGGGCTGGCGGGAGAGATCCTCCAGATGTTCACGAACTATCAGATCCGAGCCGCCATTATCGGCGATTTTTCCGGATATCAAAGTGGCAGCCTTCATGACCTCATCATCGAATGCAATAGAGGGCGCCAAATCTTCTTCGTTTCCGACATGGACCAAGCCATCGAGTACCTTAGCCGGCCATAACTCGTTATTCACATTGGCACATTGGCACATTGGTAAATTGATTCTCTCGCCGTAATTGACGGCGAGATCTGCCGGGTCCGCGATTCCTCTTGTTCAAAGATGTATTTGATACCGGCAGGTAGCGGGAGCTGTCTACGCCTGCTCGACGCTGAGTTGCGAAGCGTCGAAAAGCCTTTCTCTCGATCCCTTCTCGTATAAAACAGCCTTGGTTTACCGACCTCGATCGTTGCCCGGCATGATCGGATCAAACCAAAGCGTCCATTCAATTTAAGGAGACCTTAATCATGAACAGTCGATTGAAACGATTTAAACTTCTGAGCGTGACAGCGCTGATGGGAGCATTTATTTGCGCGACGCTTTCGGTGACGGATGACTCCATTCAATCAGCGGCGGCCAGCTCTTCATCTTCCACCAACCAGGTGTTTACGGAGTTTGAAAGCGGACAGGTGCGACCGCTCGCCATGTCATCGGATAAGACCAGGTTATTCGCGGTGAACACACCTGATAACGCTCTGGAGATTTTCCGGATCACCGCCAGGGGGCTGGTCTTGCAGGACCGCGTTCCGGTCGGTCTGCAGCCGGTGGCGGTGGCGCCCCGGTGCGATAATGAGGTCTGGGTTGTCAACCATCTGTCTGACAGCGTGAGTGTGGTGACTCTGGATGGCACGCCGCGCGTCGTCCAGACTCTGCTGGTCGGCGATGAACCACGCGATATCGTTTTCGCCGGTTCCCCGTCCCGCGCGTTCATTACGACCGCGCATCGCGGACAGCACCGCACAGACCCGTCTATCGCCGATGTGCCCGGCGCGGGCGACCCGCAATTCTCCACTCCCGGCGTCGGACGGGCGGATGTCTGGGTGTTCGATCCTGCCGAGTTGGGAACGGCGGTCGGCGGTCGGCCCCTCAAGATCATGACCTTCTTTACCGACACGCCGCGCGCCCTGGCCGTGAGCCCCGACCAGAGAACAGTCTACGTGGCGGGCTTCAAGAGCGGCAACCAGACGACCGTGATCCATGAGCGGTTGGTGTGCGATGGCTTCGATCCGAACAAGGCCTGCACTACGGCCAACGGCCTCACCCTTCCCGGCGGCAATCCGGGACCGTCCACCAACTTCGAGGGGGTGACGGCGCCGGAAGTCGGACTGATCGTTAAATTCAACAACCTCACCCAGCAGTGGGAAGACGAACTGGGGCGCAACTGGAATTCAGCGGTCAACTTCCGCCTGCCGGATCGAGACGTCTTCGCGGTCGATGCGAATACCCTGACCCAGACGGAGTCTTTCGCGCACGTCGGCACCACCCTGTTCAATATGGTGACCAACCCGGCGACCGGCCAGCTCTACGTTTCGAACATCGAAGCCATGAACCAGAATCGATTCGAGGGGCCGGGGATCTTCGCGGGGCGCACCGTTCAAGGTCACCTGGCCGAGACCCGGATCACCGTAATTTCGGACTCGTCGGTCACGCCACGCCATCTCAACAAGCACCTCGACTATTCCAAGCTGGCGGGCAGTCCGGGGTTCGATCCGACGGTGAAGAATCATAGTCTGTCGATGCCGCTCGGGATGGTGGTCTCGAGAGACGGCCGCAAGCTCTTTCTGGCCGCATTCGGATCGAGCAAGATCGGCGTCTTCGATACCGCGGCGCTGGAGCACGACACGTTCAACCCGCAGGTCGATAGCGCGAACTACATTTCGGTCAGCGGCGGCGGCCCGAGCGGATTGGCGCTTGATGAAGCCAGAGGCCGGCTCTATGTTATGACCCGTTTCGATAATTCGGTCAAAGTCATCGACCTGGCCTCGCGGCGTGAGGTCTCCAGATTGAAGTTGCCCAATCCGGAACCGGCATCGATCGTTGAAGGCCGGCCGCTGCTCTACGATGCCACCCGCTTTTCCGGCAACGGCGAGTCCTCCTGCGCGAGCTGTCATATCTTCGGCGATACGGACGATCTGGCCTGGGATTTGGGCAATCCCGACGAGACCGTCACCAAGAACCCGATGTTCGTCTTTTTCGGATTCACCATCACTCCCGGCGTCATTCCGCAGGGGATCTTCACGCCGCTCAATGGTACGGGACTGGTCGATGACTTTCATCCGATGAAAGGGCCGATGGTCACTCAGACCATGCGCGGCCTGCGGAATTCAGGTGCGATGCACTGGCGCGGAGATCGCGCGAACGGCTTCTTTGGCCTGGATCCGGTCGACTCCAACCTGTCGTTCAACAACTTCGTCGTGGCGTTCAACGGCCTGATTGGAAGCGCCGATCGGCCATCGGCCGCGGAGATGCAGAAGTTCACGGACTTCCAACTGCAGGTCCTGCCGCCGCCTAACCCGGTGCGCAACATCGACAATTCGCTGACGCCGGCACAACAGCGCGCCCGCGACTTCTATTTCGGCTCGCGACCCGCTGTCGGTGTCATCATTCCCGGAATTGAGGGGACCGCGTTCAACTGTAACGGGTGCCACACGTTGGATCCGGCCCAGGGCCTTTTCGGCACCAGCCGGAATGGGTCTTTCGAGATGGAGAGCCAGGTCATAAAGGTTCCGCAGCTTCGAAATATCTACACCAGAGTCGGTATGTTCGGCCTCCCGAAAATATTTCAACGCGATCTGCCCACCCAGGTTTTCCAGGGAGATCAAATCCGCGGCTTCGGTTTCGTCCATGATGGCTCGAACGATACGCTGTTCACTTTCTTCAATGGCGTGGCCTTTGAGCCGACGCCCGATGTCGGTTTCCCGCCTGACAATCCCGACGGGGCCCGGCACGACATGGAGCAGTTCGTCCTGGCGTTCGACACCGACGTGGCGCCGATTGTCGGCCAGCAGGTGACGCTGACCCGCGCCAATCGTTCGTCGGTGGGTCCGCGAATCGATGTCATGATCGAACGGGCGGAAGCTCCATTCGTCTCGAAAGCGTTGGGCGGCGCGGTCAAAGAGTGCGACCTGGTAGCGAGAGTCGCGATCGGCGGCCGTCAGCAGAGCTTTCTGTACGATCCGGCCTCCAGGAAGTTCGTCGCACCGGGCGGCGCCCTCCGGGTTCCGGAGATCGCCTTACGCCTGCTGGCGGCCATTCCCGGTCACGAAGTGACTTACACCTGCCTGCCGCCGGGAGCCGGCGCACGCACCGTCTTCAACCCTCCGTCTCGATAATCGAACTCGAGATCTTCAACCGCGAAACACGCGAAAGACACCAAAAAATTGCTGATTCAGCGTGTTTCGTGTATTTCGCGGTTGATAAATCGACTTTGTCAACAAGGTCTTTAACATCGAATGAGGGCGACAGAGCCGTGAGTCTTTACGTGGAAGAGAAGATCAAGACGTTACTGGCCGAGCATCTGATGATCCGCTTCGGTCGGGATCTTGACGAAAACAGCGACCTGTTTCAACTCGGTCTGATCGATTCCCGCGCCTATCTCGGGCTGATCCGGTTGGTGGAGAGCGAATTCAAGCTGAAGTTTACCACTGAAGAGATCTTATCGAATGTCCCGGCCACCTTTTCCGGCATGGTCTCGCTGGTGACGGACGCCCTGGAGCAACAAATTCGGTACTTCGGAAACTAACTTATTGAGATTTGAGATTTGAAACCGCGAAATACACAAAATAAGCGAAAAGACCAATTCATCGATATTCGGCGTGTTTCGCGTATTTCGCGGTTTAACCAAGAACTTCAAGAGACTTAGTTCAGTTTTGCATATGAAGAGTGAGGACAGAAAGAAGCCGCGCAAGAGATCGTTTTCCGATTCGATCAACTCTCGGATCGACGTTGCAATCGTCGGGATGGGCGGGCGCTTTCCGCAGGCGAGAGGCTTGGGAGAGTTCTGGGAGAATTTGATCAACGGGAAGAGCGCCATCACGGAAGTGCCTGCTCACCGCTGGAGTTCTGCGGCCGACGCCAGGATGCTCGATGACCTTGGGCAGCCGCGGAAGTTCTGGGGCGGTTTTATCGACGATGCCGACTGTTTCGATGCCGCATTCTTCAAAATATCTCCCAGAGAAGCGGAACTGATGGACCCTCAGCAACGCATCCTGCTGGAGGTCGTCTGGCATACGCTGGAAGACGCCCGCGTCAAGCCTTCCGCCGTGGCCGGGAGCAAGATCGGCGTCTTCATGGGAATCTCCAATACCGACTACAGCGAGCTTCTGCACGAGAGGGGCCATTCCGAAGCAGGTCTCTACGGTTCGACCGGAACCTCCAGTTCGATCCTTTCCAATCGAGTCTCATATCTCTTCGACTTTCGAGGGCCGAGTTTCACCGTTAATACGGCCAGTTCCAGTTCACTGGTGGCGGTGCATCTGGCGGTCAAAGCGGTTCAAGCGGGCGAATGCAACTCGGCTCTGGCGGGCGGGGCGAACATCTGCTGGACGCCGAGTCGTTTTCTCGTCTATCGCAGCGCCGGCATGCTGTCCAGGGATGGCCTCTGCAAAACATTTGATGAGCAGGCGGACGGCTATGTGAGAGGTGAAGGAGTCGGAGCGGTCTTCCTGAAACCGCTGAGCGAGGCGATCAGCGACGGCAACTATATTTACGGAGTGATCAAGGGGAGCGCGGTCAACCACGGCGGAAAGACGAAGGGGCTGACGGTCACCAGTCCGACTCAGCAATGCCAACTGCTCGTCGACGCCTATCTCGACGCCGACGTGCATCCGGAGACCGTCGGCTACATCGAAGCGCATGGAAGCGGCACCTCCCTGGGAGATCCGATCGAGTTCCTGGGGTTGACGTCCGGGTTCGAAACCTTGTGTAAGGAGTTCAGCGGCGGGAGCGGGCAGGCGGGTTACTGTGGATTGGGTTCAGTTAAGACTAATATCGGCCACCTGGAGGCGGCGGCCGGAATCGCCGGACTGATCAAGGTCTTGTTGGCCATGAAGCACGCCACAATTCCGGCCAACCTGAACTTCAAAAAATTGAATCCACTGATCGCTCTCGACGGGTCGCCATTCTATCTCCCAACGACCAGCCGAACCTGGAGACCGATCACGCGTCATAACCGACAATTTCCACGGCGGGCAGGGGTCAGTTCTTTCGGGTATGGAGGGGCCTATGCCCATCTCGTGATAGAGGAGTTCAATAACCCGGTTCCACCGGCGACTCCGAATTCGGCGGATGCACAGTTGATGGTCTTATCAGCGCCGAATGCCGAACGGTTGCGGGCGTGGGCTGGATCGGTGCTCGACCACCTGGAATCGCCCGATCGAGAAGAATCCATTTCACTGCCTGACCTGGCGTATTCGTTGCAGGTGACCAGGGAAGAGTTCGAAGAACGCCTGGCATTCGTGGTTGCGGATCTCGCCGGCCTGGTGGATGGACTTCGGTCTTATCTTTCGGGCACCGATGGCCGCAGCCTCTCTTTTCGAGGGCGGGCGCAGAAGAGAACGACGACCGCCATGGACGAGGCGACGATCGAGCAAGACCTCAAAGACCGGGCTCTCGGGCGGTTGGCCGAGATCTGGGTGAATGGACAGACGGTCGATTGGAACCGGCTCTATGATCCCCGGCCGGTGTCGATACCATTGCCGCTCTACCCCTTCGCCTCGCAACGATACTGGGTGCCAGGAGCCGATTCCGGCAGTGATTCTGCAAATGTGGCGGATCTCGGTCAGGCGCGACAGCCGGAGCCGGCCGTGATCGAGGCCGGGAAGCCGGAGGTTGTCAGTGAAGTCCGGATCGATGCCGCCGCTCTATTCGACAAGGTGCGGGAAGCGCTGATCCGGGCGATTTCGAAGTTGCTGAAAGTCGGAAGAGAAGAGGTCGATCTCGATGCGGAGTTCAGCGAACTCGGCTTCGACTCCATCGGCTTGCGGGAGTTTTGCGGCTATTTAAATCAAACGCATCATTTGAAATTGGCCCCGATCATCTTTTTTGAATACCCGAGCGTGCGCCTTCTGGCCGAACATCTGGTTAAAGAGCAGGCCCCGCTTCTGTCGGAGAGGTTTGCGGTTGGTTTACCGTCGAGAGTCACGGAGACGGCCCCCGATCGTTCACCCGGAGATCGGATTCCGGAGCCGCCCGCGATTCAAAGCCATGAACCGATTGCGATCATCGGGGTGAGTGTCTGTTTTCCGCAAGCCGCTGATCTCGAGACCCTCTGGGAGAACTTGAAGTCGGGTCGGGACTGCATCACGGAGATCCCGAAGGATCGCTGGGATTGGCAGGCGCTGTACGGCGATCCGGCGATTGAGCCGAACAGGTCCAACATCAAGTGGGGAGCTTTCATTACGGAGATCGCCGAGTTCGATCCGTTGTTTTTTGGAATTTCACCCCGCGAAGCGGAACTGATGGACCCGCAGCAGCGATTGCTGATGACGTATGCGTGGAAGGCCATCGAGGACGCGGGATATTCGGCGCAGTCTTTATCCGGGAGCCGCACCGGAATTTTTATCGGCACCGTTGCCAGCGGCTATGGCGAACTGATCGCGCAATCCGGGATCCCGATCGAGGGCTATAGCTCGACCGGAACGACACCCTCCGTGGGTCCGAACCGGATGAGCTACTTTTTAAATCTGCACGGGCCGAGCGAACCGATTGAGACTGCCTGTTCGAGCTCCCTGGTGGCGATCCACCGGGCGGTGCGTGCGATGCAGAGCGGCGATTGCGAGATGGCGCTGGCGGGCGGGATCAACACCATTATCACTCCGGTCCTGCACCTCAGTTTCAACAAGGCCGGCATGTTGTCCGAGGACGGCCGATGCAAGACCTTCTCCGAGGACGCGAACGGTTATGTCCGAGGCGAGGGCGTAGGGGTACTGCTGCTGAAGAGGCTCTCTGCCGCCGAACGCGACCATGATCAGATCTATGGCTTGATCCGAGGCAGCAGCGAGAACCACGGCGGCCGGGCGAACTCGCTGACGGCGCCCAATCCCAAAGCGCAGGCGGAGTTGATCAAGACGGCTTATACGGAGGCCGGAATCGATCCGCGAACCGTCGGTTACATTGAAGCTCACGGGACCGGAACGCCTTTAGGTGACCCGATCGAGATCCAGGGACTGAAGAGCGCGTTCAGCGACCTCTATTCAGCCACCGGCGACCGCGAGGTTAAAGCTCCCCATTGCGGATTGGGTTCGGTCAAGACCAACATCGGGCATCTGGAGTTGGCGGCCGGCGTCGCCGGCGTGATCAAAGTACTACTGCAGCTCAGACACAAGATGCTGGTCAAGAGTCTGCACTGCGAACGGATCAATCCATACATCGAGCTGGAAGGCAGCCCTTTTTACATCGTTCAGGAGAACCGGTCCTGGGACGCCCTGCTGGATGAACACGGGCGGGAGTTGCCGCGCCGAGCGGGGGTCAGCTCATTCAGCTTCGGCGGCACCAATGCGCATGTGATTGTGGAGGAGTATCTGCC
>DATEFT010000507.1:0-3153 GCA_035280505.1 Blastocatellia bacterium
CCCCAGATCTTGAGCCCTGAACATGCGCTCGCCTGGATTTTGAGCGAAGGGGTTTGGTCGGAAGCTCTCCGCCGTCCGCTCCGGATGCTCGGCATATCCCCGCGCCAATCCTGCTCCGCCGATCCAGATCTCTCCCATGACTCCGGCCGGAACCGGCTCCAGATGGCGGTCGAGGAGATACGCCTGGGTGTCGGCCAGCGGCCGCCCAATCGGCACAATGGTCCTCTCCGACTGCCGATCGCAGACTTCGACCGTGACCGCGCCCGAGCCCTCGCCCACGCTGTAGACATTGAACAGACTCGCTGATGATCGCCCGCAGAAGGCCTGGCCGGCCGGGCGATAGAACATCTCGCCACTCAAGACCACTCGACCGGCCATGCGGCCGTCGTGGCCGGCCCCTTCTCTCAGGAGCAAGGCATGGGTCGCCGGTGTGAGACAGGCCGTGGTGATCTGCTCTTCCGCCATCAACCGGAGGAGCAGACCGGGATTCTGAGAGGCGGCCGGCGGGACCGCGATCAGGCACCCTCCCGCCAGCAGGGGCGCGAAGAGTTCCCAGATCGAGAGATTGGTGGACAAGACGCCCCTCCACAGGACCCGGTCTTCCTCGCTCAACCCGACCGCCTCGGCAAGCCCCAGGACCTGATTGCTCAGTCCCCGGTGGGTGAGCATCACTCGACGCGGCCTCCCGGTCGTGCCGGACGTACATGCGATCAAGGCCAGATTCCCTTCCGCCACCGGATTGGCCGAGGCCGTCTCGTTCCGGCCCTCGACAAGTTCCCGGCTCGATTCGAACCTGACGATTCGTGTTTCGGCCCCCGGCTCCCCCGCGACCGGTGTGTGCGGCGTCACCATCAGGAACGCCTCCGGTTCCGGCGGCGACAACTGCCGGTTCTCATCTCCCTCTTCGGACGGCGGCTCCGGCGCCAGGCAGGTCGCTCCCGCCTTCAGAATGCCGAGCAGGACCTCGGGCAACCTGGAGGACAGCCCGGGAGATATTCCCACACGCACTTCCGGTCCGGCTCCCAGTTCCAGCAACTGAGTGGCCAGCCGGTCGGCCCGAGCATTCAGATGGCCGTATGTCACATGCTCCTCCCCCAAGATCACGGCCACCGAGTCGGAACTCTTTTCCGCCCGACCTTCGAATCGGCGGTGGAGGTATGGATTATCCGCCTCGGCGCTCCTCGTTCCGCTCCATTGAGCCAGCAATTGCGATTGCTCGGTCTCCGATAAGAGAGAGAGAGACCAGATCGGCTGCTCCGGATTATCGGAAATCCTCTCGATCAGGTTCTGGAAATGAGTTAAGAAACGGCTGATCTCCCTCCCATCATAACGTCGCAGGTCATAGACGATCGACAGCGCCAATTCCGAGCCGGGCCCGGAGACGATCGTCAACGGATACTTCGTTCGCACCGGAGCCTGAACTTCGCTCACTTCCAATAGTCGCTCGCGATTCCGATCGGGAGACGCGGCGGGATAGTTCTCGTATATGAGGATGCTCTCGTACAGCGCCATGCCCAGCGGGATCTCGCTGTATTGCTCCACCATTGAACTATACATGTACTGGCCGTATTCGGTCTGTTCGCGCTGGAGTTCCAACAGCCAGGAGCGCAACGAAGACTCAAAAGGGATTCGCATTCTGACCGGAAGCGTATTGATGAACGGCCCGATGATCGACTCGCTGCCCGGAAGATCCACCGGTCGGCCGGAGACCGTCGTCCCGAACACGAGGTCGTCCTCTCCCAGGTACTTGCTTAAGAACAGGCCCCAGGCTCCTTGCAGAATCGTATTGATCGTGAGGCGGTGGCGCTTGGCGATCCCCTGGAGACGGGCGGTGGCCTCACTGCTCATTTTCGTCTGCCGAACCTCGGATCTCTCTTCCCGGCCAACCCGCGATCCCGAATCTCGATCGATCCATAACTGGGTCGGACGAGTGAACCCCTTGAGCCGTTCCCGCCAATAGGCCTCGGCTCTCTGCGGGTCCTGTCGCTTCAACCATCCGATGTACTCCCGGTATGGTGCCCCGTCTTTCATCTCCGGTTCCCGGCCTTGCCGGAACGCTTCGTACGAGGCAAAGACCTCTTGCAGGATCAGCGGCGTGGACCACCCGTCGAGCACCAGATGATGATGGCTCCAGATCAACCGATAGTGCTCATCGTCGATCCGAACCAGAGTCAATCTCATCAATGGAGGTTTGGTGAGGTCAAATCCCTGCTCGCGGTCGGCCTGAACCAGGGCCCGGTATCTGAGGTCCTGTTCTTCTCTGGTGACCGCCCGCCAATCCAGATCTGCGATCGGCAGTTTCACCTGTCGGTGCACGACCTGCACGGGCTCGTCGGATTCGCTCCAGTCAAAGGAGGTGCGCAGAATCGGATGACGATCCGCCAGCCCCTGCCACGCGCGCCTGAAGGCCGCCAGGTCCACCCGGCCCCGCAACCGGCAACTGAGCTGTTCAAATAACGCCTCGGATTTCATGCCGGACAAGGCATGGAAGAGCATCGCCTTCTGCAGCGGCGAGAGAGGGTAGATGTCTTCCAGATCCGGGTCCGCCGCCAGTAATTGGTTCAGCCGTTGCTGATTGAGCGCCGCCAGTGGGAAATCCGACGGCGTGTAAGGCCGCGGCCCGACCGATCGGCTTCCGGCAATCAACTCTCTCAAGACTTCCAGAGTCCGGTTGGCCGCCTTCTCGACCGTCTCCTGACGGTGCACATGTTCGCTGTAGGTCCATCCCAGATGAAGCCGGCCGTTCAAGACGCTGCCATTAATTTCGATCAGGTGCCTTCTTTGCTCTCTCCCGCTTCGCATCTCCCCCGGACGCTCTTTCGCCGCCCGAAAGAGCGCTCCCTCTTTCAAGACGAGGTCGAGTTGCCCCAGGTAATTGAAACTGACCTCTGCCCGGGATCTGGCTCGCAAACTCTCGCGCAGATGTGGCTCTCCGCTCAGATATCGCAGCATTCCAAAATAGATCCCCCGGCGGCCGGCCTCTCTAACCTGCTCCTTGAGACTCCGCAACCACTCCACACCGCTTCCGCCGGCGATCTCGATCCGCAGCGGGTGGGAGGTCGTAAACCATCCCAGAGTTCTGGTCAAATCGAGATCCTCGAAGATCTCGTCTCTCCCATGCCCTTCGACCTCCACCAGAACGGTCGAGGATCC
>DATEFT010000508.1:0-2422 GCA_035280505.1 Blastocatellia bacterium
CTGACGATCTTACAGGTGGCGCTGATCACGCAGGCCAAGTTCGTGGTCAACTACGCGGCCTACTGCGCGGCGCGGGCGGCGATCGTGCTGATTCCGGCGAAAGTGGAGGGCGCGGGCGGCCTCGAGCATAGAAATCAGATCCATTCGCCCGATGCCGGTTCGCCCAAGATGACCATGATCCAGCGGGCGGCGGCGATGCCATGCGTGGCGATCTCGCCGATCTGGAGCCCCGGCCTGCTCAAATCGACGCTCACGCCACTGGATCCGGGAGTGGTCGTCCCGATGGAGCAGGTGGCGCTGCTCTTTCCCGCCAACCGTGAAGGGACCAACATCTCACAGCAACTGGTGGGCAGGGCGCACTACGCGTTCAACCCGGACAACACCCGGGTGGAGATCTTCAGCGAAGAGGGCGGACCGGGCGGAGGCTTCGAGATGCACGCGCTGGTACGCGCGCGGGTCACGCACCGCTACTACCTGACGGTCCCCTTCGCCGACAGGCTGTTCGGCAAGAGCTTCTACGGAACGACGTTTCTCAACGGGATCGGACTGCTCAACTTCTCGGGCTTCTACGCGACGATTACGGAAGAGTACACGCTGGTCAATGAGGGAGAACCGCCGTTTCCGCCGGATCAGGAGCCAGCCGAGAGCGACATCCAGATCGGAGGCTGAGGATGCTTGAAAAATCACTACATCGGGACGAAGGCGGCCGCATCTCGATCTTCATGGTCTTCGCCACGATCGCGCTCATCTTCCTGATCGCGCTGATCTACAACACGGCGGAGCAGAGCATCCGGAAGATCCAGATGCAGGGAGCGGCGGACGCGGGAGCGGTGGCGGGCGGCACGCAGGCGGCGCGCGACCTGAACGACATCGCCGCCAACAACGAGGCCATGGCCGACATCCTGACGATCATGATCGTCCTGCGTTCCACGCTTCAGACCGTGGAGGTCACCGAGAAGGTACTGGCGGCGACGGGGATCGGTCTCCCGCTGGCGGCGGCCCTCAGAGTCGTCATCATCGTGCTGAGAGGCGTCGATACGGCGCTCTCCGGCACCCCGTTCGGCGTCGGATGGGTGACCATGAATCTCCTCGACGAACTCAACGTCGGGATCAAGGCGCTCTTTCCGGTCAACGCCGAGAAAATCACCATCGATTATGCCGAGCGGAACGGCGCCGACCGGGCGCCCCACGGGCTGTTGTTCGGCGGAGAGAGCCCGGTCGCGGGCCTGGTGCCGTTCCTGCCGGTCAATCGCGGCCTGAAGGAAGAGCTGGTCGATCAGGCCGAAGAGACGGCCTTCCAGCCGTTTGAAGCGCTCGATGATTTCGTGCTGGACTTCCTGCCGGTGAATCCGGCCAACATCTTCAAGGGAGTGATTATTTACAACACGTCGAATCTGCGGGGAAACCAGGTGACGGCGGTGATCTCGGAGTTCCTGCAGTTCGTGGCCACCGGCCCGCTCGAATGGCCGAACAACCCGCCACGGCCGATGTTACTGACCGATCAGCCATCGATCGACCCGGCCGGCACGATGGAGATCGCGGAATCGGAGGCCGACCTGGCAGAGGTGCGGAGATACCTGCAGTACCTGGCCGTCGCGCTGGGGAAGATGGAAAAGGGCAGCCGGATCGGCGGCGAGAGATTCTTGAACGTCGCGCCGTATGAATCGCTGACCTATGCCGAGGCGGACGTCTACAACCCGACCGACTGGTCGATGTTCGAACAGAACTGGAAGGTCAAGCAGGCGCCGGCGGTCGTCCTCAACCGGAAGTTCGACGCGATCGCGGGAAAGATCGGCCTCGGCGGGGCGCCGCAGGCCATCAACGGGCTGGCGTTTGTCAACAATCATTGAGGTGAAGAGCCATGCGCAGATTCAGCCGCACAACCGGTGAAAGAGGCTTCTCGTCATTAGAGTTGACACTGACGATGCCCCTGATCGTCTTCTCGATCCTCTTTCTGATCGGGATGGGGCATGTGCTGATCACCAAGCAGCACGCCATGGTCGGCGCGCAGTTCGCCGCCAACCATCACCGCGTGAAGGAGGCGGGGCCGAGCGCGGCGCAGGTCGGCCAATCGGTCTCCGCGGGAACCGAAGTATTCCGACTCGATGGCGGAGGCGACGAAGAGATCGGCTACACGGCGAGCACCACGCCGGAAAGGGGGCTGATCGCGGAAAAGTACCGACTGACCGATGCCGTCTCAAAGTACCAGACCTTGACTGGCACCGGAGCCTGCGAGCCTGACTGCACTCCACTGGTCGCGGTCACCAGGATCATCAGCGTCGAGATGATCGCCGGGATCATCTTCTCGGGCAATGACGGGGGGCTCGCGGATATCACCGATGCAGTCGGTGGAATCGGAGGAAAAGGAAGAGGCCGTAATCGCGGGGGCGCTCCCGGTCAGGCGAACGGCCAGGGCAATCAG
>DATEFT010000509.1:0-8284 GCA_035280505.1 Blastocatellia bacterium
GACAAGGCCTTCGGCGGCTGGCAGGTCACGGGAGTGCTTCGCTACCGGCAGGGACCGGGGCTGGTGCCGTTCATCGCCGGAGGGAGCCGGACCTTCCTCGATACGGTCGGATACACCGGCAACCTGCGGCCGAATTTGACCGGGCAGCCCTTCTACACCAGCAACAATCCCGGCGACCTGAACTTCCGTTATCTCAATCCGGCGGCCTTCTCCCGTCCTTCGGAATTCGATCCGCTGATCACTGAGATCGATCCGGTGACCGGTCTTCCCGTGACGCGGCAGCTCTACCCGGCCGCCGCGATCGGGTCGGCGGCCTACGCGGCCTACTATTCCAATCCGCAACGCTTCTTCGGCAATGCCGCGCCGAGTTATAGTAATCTGCGTGGCATGCCCTTCTTCAACGAGGACTTCTCGGTCGCGAAGAAGACGCGCCTGAACGAACGGCTCACTTTCGAACTGCGAGCCGACATCTTCAACGCCTTCAACCGTGGCCGGTACCTGCTGCCGAACGTGAACGTGGACGACGTCGCCAACTTCGGGCTCTCGGGCCGCGGTCCCAATATCTATCAGCCGCGCAGCATTCAGATCGTCGGCCGGCTGATCTTCTGAGTCGATGGCTGTCGGAAGCAATTCCAAATCCGAAGAGAGCGAAGCGGGCAGGATCCTGGCCCGCTTCGCTCTCTTCGCTTTTCTGACGCTCGCCGGTCTTCCCGGCGGCCCGGCCTTTCGCGCCCAGTCACGTCCGGCGGCGGTCTCGGAAGCCCTGGCCGCCTGGGAACGGGGCGAAGCGGAGAGGGCCCGCACTCTCCTCGAAGAGGCCCTGAAGACCGATCCCCGGAACACCACGGCGCTGACCGTGCTCGGCCTGATCGCCGACCGAGCCGGTGACCTCGCGGAATCGGAGCGCCGGTTCAAACAGGTGGTGAAACTAGATCCGAACTCACCGGCCACTCGCAATAACTACGGCGCCATCCTGCTCAAACTGGGCCGCCGGCAGGAGGCGGCGGAGCAGTTCAAGGCCTCCCTCGATCTGGATCCGCGCCAATTGAGCGCCCTGGTCAACCTGGCCCAACTGCGAGCCGCCCTTGGAACCAGGGAGGAGCTGCGCGCGGCCTGGGACCTCTTCGAACGCGCGGCCGCGATCGCTCCCGATGCCGAGATCGCCCGCGCCCAGACCGTGATCGCGTTGCAACTCGGCGACCGCGAGGCGGCGATTCGATCGTACCAGGCCTACACCCGGCTGAGCGTCTCCCCGAGCCCCGCCGTGGAAGCGCGGGCGGAGTTGGGGAGCGCGCTGCTCGAGGCGGGTCTCTTCAGGGAAGCGGCGACGGAACTGACCGCGGCGGTTCAGGCCGCCCCCTCCAATCCCGAGACCATCTGGCGCCTGGCCAAAGCCCATCTCGAACTGGGCGAGTTGCCGGCGGCCGGAAGAACGCTCGAGGCCGCGATCGTGCGCGGTGTCGAGACGGCCCCGATCTACGCGTTGCTCGCCACGATCTATGAGAAGACCGGCCATCTTGAACAGGCCATTCCGGCCATGCGGCTGGCCCTCGAACGGGATCCGCAATCCGAACAGCAGCACTTCGCCTACGGAATGCTGCTGACCAATGCCATGGCTCCGGCCGCCGCCGCCATCCGGCTGGAAGAGTCGCTCCGGCGTTTCCCCGATTCTTCGCGGCTCTGGTTCGCCCTGGGGATCGCACATTTCAAACAGAATCAGAATCCCGAGGCGACCCGGGCCTTCTCGCGCGCCGCCGAACTGGATCCGAAATTCGCCGCCCCCCTGGTCTATCTGGGGATGACGGAGGTGGAGAAGGGCGCTTACGAAGAGGCGCTCACGCACTATCAGCGGGCCCTGGCCATCCAGAGCAGTCTCGGAATCGTGAACTACCTGATCGCCGACGCGCTGACCCGGCAGTCGGCCGCGGATCCGGCCCGAATCGAGGCCGCCCTGCAACGCACCATTCAACTGGAACCATCCTTTGCGCCGGCCCGCCTGGCCCTCGCCAAGCTCCAACTCCGCGCCAATCGCCTGGAGGAGGCCCGGGCCGAGCTGGAGCGCGTGATCGCGCTGGACCCCAAAGCGGCTGAAGCCCATTACCAGCTCGGCCGCCTCTACTCTCGGCTGAGAAAGATGGATGAGGCCAGGGCCTCGATGGCTCGATTCCAGGAACTCAGCGAGACCGAAAAGGAGCAGGGGTTGAAGGAACGCCAGCAGATCATCGAGCGCCTCGCTAAAACGCGATTTTAGAAGTAAGCTGGTGGATGCTGCGGGTCCGGAGCCCACGAAGTGAGCGAAAGCTTGATGATTTCGCGGATTTCGCGTGTTTCGCGGTTTCTGATCAAAACTTCAATAAACTTACTTTTCAAAATGAGGCGAAATGAACGGAGCACCTATCAACCAATCGGCGGGAGCGGCCCGGATTGCCGGAGGCCATCTCAACCGGCGGCCCCGCACTCCGGCTCTAATTCCATTGCTGGCGGTCCTGGTCTGCTGGTTGGGCGCCGCCTCCGGCCTCACACAGGTCAAGTCGAGAACCATCCAGTTGGAGTCTCTCGATGAGTTGAAGTCGCGCAACGTGAAGACCGAGGTCGTGACTTACAGAGGACGTCGAGCGCTGCGCGTCACCGACATCCCCTCGGCGGAGGTCCGCGACGGAGAGCGGCTGGTCATCCTGAACAAGACCGAATTTCAGGACGGCACGATCGAGATCGACGTGGCGGGCGAACCCGGCCCCAACACGGGAGAAGGAGCGCGGGGATTCGTCGGCCTGGCCTTCCGCGCCGCGGCCGAGGCTGCAAAGTATGAATGCTTCTACCTGCGCCCGACCAATGGACGAGCCGACGATCAGGTGCGCCGTAACCACTCGGCCCAGTACATCTCTTTCCCCGATTTTCCGTGGCAACGACTGCGGAAGGAGTTCCCGGAGAAATATGAGAGCTACGTGGATCTCGTGCCGGGCGAGTGGACCAAGGTCAAGATCGAAGTGCAGGGCGACCAGGCGCGGTTGTATGTTCATGGCGCGCCACAACCCACCCTGCTGGTCAAGGATCTCAAACAGGGCCCGAGCCGAGGCGGGATTGCCCTGTGGATTGGACCGGGAACGATCGCGCACTTCTCAAATCTGCGAGTATCGGAATAACGGTCAACTTGAGACGACCCGACTATTCGCAACGGAGGGCCACCACAGGATCCACGGCGCGCCGGAGCGTACGAGGCCACGGCCGCCACGAACAGGAACAGCACGACGACAGACAGCAAGGTGAGCGCATCGAGGGGGTCCACTCCGAACAGCAATCCCTGCAGGAAGTGAGTCAGGGAGGCCGCCCCGGCGCAACCGGCGACAATCCCCGCGGCGACCAACCAGAGGCTTTGGCGGATCACGAGATTTCAGGGCCTCCCTCTCGGCCTTTCTCCTGAGCTCATGAGCGAGGTGTGTTCGAATGGTCGGTTGGATGGCCGCCGGGGAACGAGGCCTTTCGCGGGTTGATCATCGACTCTTTACGCGGACTCGATCAGTTCGCGTTTTTCAGTCATGACGGCGTTGACTCTGGCGGTGACGCCGCCCAATCGGGCCTGCATCTCCACCACCAGGTTGTGAACCCGGTCCAGCATCTGTTCCGCGTTCCGCAACGAATGGTCGATCTTCTGCTGCACGATCCAGTCGGTGATCAGGCAATCGAAGAAGTAGTCCGAGAAGGTCTCAAAACTACTGATCTCGAGCTCCAGCTTCCGTCCCTTGCTGATATTGACATCGGTGAGTTCGACTTGAAATCGATGCAGCAGGCGCTGCACCTGGGCAATCCAGAACCTGGCCTCGTCGATGCGAGAATGCTTGAGATTCGTGGCGATCAGGCCGCCGCCCCACAGATCCCAGGTCCCCCAGCTCTGGGCGCTCTTCAATGACTTGATCGCATTCCTCAAAGCCTTGAGGACCGCTTTTCCCGCGTCCACGGCCTCGCTCAGCTCTTTGATATTGGATCGCAGGTCGGTCAGTTGTTCGGAAAGCTCGAAATACTCTTTAAAAACCGGATTGGGGGTGGTGGCGATCAGGTGCTCCTTCTCCGCGATCAGATTCGCATATTGCCGCTCGAGATTCCCGAGGTTGCGGATCCGCAGTTCGAGTTCCGAGATCTCGCGGTGCATGGCGGCCCGGGCCTGGCCGCACTCGTCATACTTGAGCTTCGCCGCGAGCCGCTCCTGTCGCTCCTTTTCGAGCTGTTGATCTTTGCCGCCCAGAATCGTATAGAACAGGGCCGTCAGGCTCAACCCTTCGAGCTTTTCGACGTCACGCTCCTCGGCCTGCAAAAGAGCTTCGAGGTCGCGCCATTTCGACTCCGCCTGGATCAGGCTTCGCCGCACGCCGGAGAGCTGGTTCCGAAGCCTGGATTGGAGCTTCAGCTTCGCCCTCAGGTGCATCAGTTCTCGATTCAGATCATCGAACATCGGTCATTTTCTCCCTACTGACAAACGAAATGCCGGCGTCCGAGGTTGCAATCCTCATCAAAAAACAGAGGGCCGGGCGTTGTGCCATCGCCATCGATGATCAACGCCCGGCTCTACACGGGGCCGCTAAATTCATGAGCTGCTAGGCAATCACGTCATTGACTGACTGTTGTCCGCCCTCCTTCCAGTCCGAAGGGAATTTCTTCTTGATCGAAGTGAGCACGTGACCGTATTGCCCCTGTTCGGCGGGCGAGAGCGGAGCCGCGATCGAAGAGCGCAGCGCATCGGCGGCTCCGAAGATGCGAGCCGCGTCTTTGGTCTTGCCGACGGCCTCCCTCATCTTCCCGATGGCCTCCATGGCCTTGGCGACCCCGCGGCGATCGCCGATCTCCTGGCGCAGCGACAGACTCTTTTCAAAGTAGCGGCCGGCCGCCTGGAACTGTCCGGCGGCCTCTTCGACCACCCCCAGGTTGAAATAGCAGTTCGACACCTCGCACCGATTCCCGCCGCCCTGGCTCAGCGACAGGCTTCGCTCGTGCATGGTATGGGCCTCGGCGAAATTCCCCTGCGCGAGCGCGACGGTCCCGAGGTTGTTGAGAGTCGCGCCGTATCCTCGCAGATCCTGCAGCTCTTCCCGCTTCCGCAGGCTCTTGAGATAGTAGTTCTTCGCGGAGAGATGATCGCCCTCGGAGCCGACGACCGAGCCCAGGCCGCGATAGGCCTGGCCGATGATCAGATCCGCTTTGGCCTTCTGGGCCGCGTTCAAACTCTCGGTGAAGAGCCCCCGGGCCTCCTGATACTGGCCTTGCCCCTCGGCGACCCAACCGAGCGAATGCAGCGCGAAGGCCAGGCACTCCTGATCGCCGATCTCCCGCGTGATCTTGATGCTCTCGGTCAGGGACTTGGTGGCATTCGTGTAGTCGCTCTGGCAGTACGCTAAAAAGCCCAGCCAGGCCAGGCCCTTGGCCCGCAGATCCGGAGAGCCGGGATGCTGCCGGGCGAGCGCCCGCTCCAGCACCTCCCGCCCGAGCGACCAATAGCCATGCGTGTCCCAGAATCTCCCCAACAAGATGGCCAACTCCAATTCACGCGTCGCGGTCGAATCGGTCTTTCCATAATAATCCAGCGCGGCGCAGAGGTTCTCGTGTTCGGCTTCGAGCCGATCGAACCAGGTGTTCTGTTCGGCCCCGACCAATCTCTGTCCGGCGGCCTCCGCCAGATCAAAGAAGAAGTCGGCGCTCATCTGTTCATTTAAACTGTCCATGGTAAACCTCGTGTCGCGGCTTGACGCCAGCGACTCCTGCAGGAGGGTCGCGACAGTCGAGATCTGGGCTCCCAGCAAGCCGATGACCACCGTTAGGTGCTCGAGCTGTCGTGAAATATTAACAGGGGGGGAGGGTGGAGGGTTGAAATGGGCCAGGTGCAGCGACTCTTTGGCCTCGGTCGGCTCAGCCTCGACGCTCGATTCCTTGACCGGGCAGACGAAACAATAGCCTTTCTTCGGCGCCGTTCGAACATAGACCGTCTCTTTTTGAGCGCCAGTCTTCAAGGTCCGCCGCAAGCGGCAGACCGCCATGAAGATGGTGCTCTCCTCGACAATCTGACCGTCCCAGACCTTGGCGATCATGGCGTCCTTACTCACGACCTGACCGGCATTTTCTACCAGAAACAGAAGCAGGTCGAACTGCGTGGAGTCGATATCGACCTCCCGGCGGCCTCGCCGGAGACGGCGTTCTGACGGAGAGAGCGTAAATGGCCCGAATTTATATTCAATCTGTTTCATAAGTTTTGTTAGAAGTTGTGAGATCGGATCGAAGATTCTTACGGGGAAATCGAATACCTTGACACCGTCTCAGGCACCAACTGTTTGAGAGTGCAGTAATTTTCGCCAGGAACTGCACATAAAGAGGCACTTAAACTACCGCGGCGGCTCTAGGAATGAGCCTATTTATCAGTCGCATACTAGCTCAGGGCTGACTCTTTTGAAATACAGTAGATTACTTACGGTCATCCACTGATCCAATGGTGTCAGTCAGGATCGGTGGCCCGGGGTGGGCGATGGGCCGGGGAAACTCATCTCCCACCTCGGTCTCTATTTATCCCTAGTTAATAGATTCACTAATGTTATTTTTGGACCGAATTAAATTCATCAGGTGGCTCCGCACCTGCCGGCGCGTTGAAGAGCCGTTCAGCCCGCCGTTTATCGCCGCGGCCGATTTCGGCCCGGGCGATCCGCTGAGTTTTTACGGTGATTTCCTCTATGAGTGGGATCCGGGCGGGCCCTTACCTGTGGCATTTATCGCTCGCAGGACTATCAGGGCAGGGGAGCAGGTGTGGAATGATCCTACGCAGCCGGATAGATCCGACCTGCAGATCGTCCTCGCGTGGCCCGGCCGTCGCCGGGCCGCCAATCCGCTTCGATCCTAATCCTGCCGGGTGGCCACCTTCGGCAGCAGCAGCCACCCGGCAGTCCTTACGGCACTTGAGCGATCCGCACATTGTCCAGAAAGATCGTATTATCTCCACCATTGATGTTAGTGCCCACCACAGCCAGAGTGTGAGTCGCAGCCCCCGCCGTAAACGTGGCCGTGTACTCCGAGTAGGTATTGGAGGATTGCGGCGGAGCGAAGCTCGCGACCGTGACGCCGTCGATCCGCACCTCCCAGGTCTGCCCGATTTGAGCCGCCCTGGTCCGCTGCGCCGCCAAAAATGTCAGTCGATATGTCTGTCCTTTTACAAACCCGCCCAGAGTTTGTGAAATAATGGCCGAACTCTGCAGGAAAGCCACCTGCCTGCCTTCAGGCGCATTCGGATTGGCGCTGGTGAACCCACTGTTATTAGTGGCGACTCCGGAGCCGCTGCCCGGAGAGCCGCTGAACATCCACTCGTTGTTACTACTGGGATTGTAAATGAAGCTGGTGGTGACCGGCGTCTCGAAACCGGGATTGGCGACGATGACGACGGTCGACGAAGACGGGGTGGCTCCGGCCTCGCCGGAATCGGCGCTCTCGGCCAGCGAGTTGACCGCCGAGACGACGTAGTAGTAGGCGGCCGTATCGTTGACCAGGGCCGTGTCCGTGTAGCTCGTGCCGATGATCGAGCCGGCGATGGTGGCGTAGGGACCGCCGCTGGTCGTGGAGCGTTTGAGGTTGTAGCTGGTCGCCCGCGCGGCGCCGGTCCACGTCAGAGTGACCTGTCCGTAACCGGCCTTTGCCGCCAATCCGGACGGCGCGGAGGGCGGAGCGACCGGAATATTGATGACCAGGACCGCATCGGTGCTGACCAGCGCCTGATCGGTGACCCGCACGGTGATTCGGTTCTGGCCCGCGTCACCGGCGGCCGGGGTTCCGAAGATCCGGCCGCTGGGCGCCACCTGCAACCAGGACGGGCCGGTCACCTTGCTGTAGGTCAGGACCTCGCCGGGATCATCATCGGTCGCGGCGTCTTCGATCGATCCGTTGTAGAGTTGCCCGGACACCGCATCCGGCCGGCTGATCGGATCGCTGACGAAGCTCGGCGGATTGCGGTCGGCGGCCAGCGCCGCGATCTGCTCGGAAGAGAGCCCATAGTTGTAGATCAGGAACTCATCGAGGCGACCGCTGAACAACGGATCCGGAAACTGGCTCTTGCCGATGTAGTTCTGCATGGGCCTGAAGTCGGAGGGGTGAATCGTGATGTTCTCCGAACTCGCCGCCAGCACGCCGTTGACGTAGAGGCGGCCGGTGGTGCCGCTGAGAGTGACGGCGACGTGAGTCCATTGATTGGCGGGCAGGGCCGCGGTCTCCAGCATCTGCTCGGTGCCGCCGTTCGCGATGCCGAACCGCATGGTGCCGGCGC
>DATEFT010000510.1:0-8917 GCA_035280505.1 Blastocatellia bacterium
TCAACCTGATGTACGCTTCCTGCACCGGCGCCTGCCCGGTGATCACTTCCAAGCTGGTCAAGATTCACGAGTCCTTGAAAGACCGCATGGGAAAGGACCTGTTTATGTACTCGATCACCTTGAAACCGGAACAGGACGATCCCGCGGCGCTCAAACGCTTCGCGGAGATGCATCATGCCGCGTTGCCGGGTTGGACCTTTTTGACCGGTGATCCCTACGACATCGAGACCATCCGTTTCCGGCTCTTTCGGTGGGATCATCTCAAATTCGACCTGGACCTCGACACGCATGCCTCGATGCTCCGGATCATCAACGATACGACCAATTGCTGGACCATGGTCACCCCGCGGGCCAGCCTCTATACGGTGTTGCAGCATATCTCCTGGACGGACCCGCCGAAGTCGCTCCCGGAGCGTCTCGCCGAGAACCGGGCGCTCCAAAAGAAGATCGACCAGGAAGTAGAACAGTACGGTTATCGCCGGATAGTTTAATCGACAATCTACGTACTTTGCTCACAAAATCGGTTTGCAAACCGCGAAGCACGCGAAACACGCTGAATCATCAACCTTTCGCGTCTTTCGCGTCTTTCGCGGTTAAGCATCAAAACTTCGAGAAACATCCTTTCCAAAGTACTAAGGTCCCCGCGGGGCACAGGATGGTAGCTACAACCAGGTCCTGCACATGGCTATTGTTCGGTGCCCCGTGTGGCTTCGGGCTGGAGTTCAGGAGCGGCTATGAAACGATTGGTCCTTCTCTTTTCCCTGCTTTTTTCACTGGCCATGATTGCGATCTCTTCGATCACGACGGCGACGACGCCGACCGGCCCCAAACCGGAGCCCGGGTCGGCGCGCAAGGTTAAAACCGATTCGGTCCGGTATTTCATCGCTCTCGCCGGGCGCAGCGGCGTCTTCTATGATCGGAGCGGCCCCACCTTTCCGGCCCTGATTCGGGTGGACGGGCCGCGGACTCAAGTCGATGCCGTGGGAGTCTATGCCGCCGGTGGGAAACGGATCTTCGGCCGCATTCCGGCCGGTTCTTACAACCCGCTGATGAAAGAGCCGCGCCGGGCTTCGGATGTTCTGCTGCGCCTCGAGATCAACAGAGCCCAATATGAACAGGCCCTCAAGATCCTGCGAACCTGGGAGCGGCGAATCCGGGAAGGCGCTCTCTTATACCCGGACCTCTCGTTGAATCATCTGCTGCTGGTGAAGCAGGTGACCGAGAGTCTTAATCGGTGTGGTGCGGAGCAATGTCCGGAGACGATCAAACTCTATCGGCTCGATTGGGGGATCGAAGACGAAATCTCCGATCGCAATCCGCCTTCGCTCGCCGCTTTCCTCTATTTCAAGGAATTGAGGCGGCTCAACGAATCACGGCACGTTCGGTGAGCTTTGACGGTCTTCGAAGCGGCCGGGCTCGACTTCGGGGTTGACCAGGTCTCCATCGGCCATTTTTCCGTCTTGATTCCGGTGATCGGTCACGGCTGGAGCGGCGGTGAGACGCTCGATCACCTCGAAGAGCTCCTTCCGCTGAATCGGTTTGGAGACATAGTCGTCCATGCCCGCCTCCAGGCACCGTTCGCGATCGCCCTTCATGGCATGAGCCGTCATGGCGATGATCGGCAGGTGGGTGCCGGTGCCGGCTTCACGCTCCCGGACGGCGGCCGTCACCTCGAATCCGTCCATCTCGGGCATCTGGATGTCCATCAAGGCCAGGTCGAACGATTCATGTTCCAGGATCAAGAGGGCTTCGCGGCCGTTGTTCGCTTTGACGACCGCGTATCCCTGTTTCTCCAGGAAGTAAGCGGCCAGTTTCTGGTTGACGGGATTGTCCTCGGCGAGCAGGACGCGCAGCCCCCTCCGCGGCTCGTGAATGGACCGGGAGGGAGCCAGGGGCAAGGAACTGGGCGGCGGCAACTTCGGATCGAGCACCGCCATCATGGCCGCCAGCAATTCCGATTGCCTGATCGGCTTGGTGAGATGCGCGGCGATGCCCAGCTCACGGCAACGAACGGCGTCGACTCGCTGGCCGGTCGGCGTCAACATCATAATCGTCGCGCTCGCCAGCTCCGGGCGATGGCGCATCTGCTCGATCAGTGCGAAACCGTCTATGGCCGGCATCTGGCAATCGAGCAGGAGCAGTGGGAGCGGCTCTCCATTTTTCCGGGCCCGCTCCAGAAATCTCAAGGCTTCCTGACCGTCATCGGTGGCGGTCGGCCGCATCTGCCAGTTGGCGAGCATCTCCGTCAGAATGCGCCGATTGCTGGCATTGTCGTCGACTACGAGGACCGAGAGGTGGCGCAGGTTCGTTGGGAGGGCCGGAACGACGGTCGCGGGCGCCTGCCGGCGACCCAACTGCACGATAAAATGGAAAGTGCTGCCCCGGCCGACCGCGCTCTCCAGCCAGATCCGCCCGCCCATCAGCTCCACCAACTGTGAAGAGATGGTCAACCCCAATCCGGTTCCGCCATAGATCCGCGTGTTCGAACCGTCGGCCTGGGAAAAGGCCTCGAAGATGGTCCGCTGCTTCTCCGGCGAGATCCCGATTCCGGTATCGGCGACGGTGAAGTGCAGGTGGACTCGATCCTCCGTTTCGGCCTCGACCGTGACCTCGACCACTACCTCGCCCTGTTTGGTGAATTTGATCGCGTTGCCGACCAGGTTGATCAAAATCTGGCGCAGCCGGCCGGGGTCGCCGATGACGGCGTCGGGCACCTCGGGCGGAACCCGGTGGGCCAACTCGAGCCCTTTCTCGTCCGCCCGCAGGCCCAGCGCTTTGATCATCTCACCGAGAGTATCGCGCAGATTGAAATCGATCGCCTCCAGGTCGAGCTTGCCCGCCTCGATCTTGGAGAAGTCCAGGATGTCGTTGATGATCGACAAGAGCGAGTCGGCCGAAGTCTTGACGGTCCCCAGGTATTCGCGTTGCTCGTTCGTCAGCTCGGTGTCGAGCGTCAATTCGGTCATGCCGAGGATGCCGTTCATGGGGGTCCGGATTTCGTGGCTCATATTGGCCAGGAACTGGCTCTTGGCGCGGCTGGCCTCTTCGGCCTTCTCTTTGGCATGAGTGAGCTGGACGTCCCGATTTTGGATGTGCTCCAGCATCTCGTTGAATTTATCGATGAGCAGCCCCAGTTCGTCCTGGCTCTGTTTGACGGCGCGAATCGAGTAGTCCTTCTCGACCGAGACCACGTTGGCCGTCTGGGCCAGTTGCAGAATGGGGTCCGAGATCACGCGCTGCAGAGACGCCGAGAGCAGGAACGCGAGCAGCGAGGAGGCCAGCATCACGAGCGTGACGATCCCGATGTAACGCTCGAGCCGGGCATTCAGCTCCTGCAGGTCGGACCGGATGTAAACGGTGCCGACCATCTCACCGTCGAAGATGATCCGCTGGAAGAGGATCAGGTGCCCATCCTTGAAATAGCTCCCATCCGGTTGGACCGGCGGCGGCGTGAAGTCGGCGTTCGCCTGGCCGCGCTGATACCTGGTGAAGACCTGCCCGGTCAGCGTGTAGATACAGGCCGAGACGATGCGCGGTTTGTCGGCCAGGGAAGCCAGGGTCTCCTGCGCGGCCTTCTGATCGTTGAAGGCCAGGGCCACTTTACTGTTGGTGCCCACGATCTCCGCCAGGGTCGACAGGTCGCGCATCATGGCATGGCGGAAAGTGATCAGTTCATAAGCCACGAAGGCGGAGCAGGCCAACAACAGGACGGCGCTGCTCGTCAGCATGGTGATCAGCGTCAGTTTCCGCTTGATGGAGAGATTTCGTAGAACGGGCATCTTAAACCCTCCCCCCATGAGGTTCATCTTTGACCAATTTCGCCAGGCTGAGCAGCCGCGAGCTGATCTTCAACTTGGCGCGTTCCGCCGCCTCGACGTTGATCTCGAATTGCACGCGCTTCTCTTCTTGAAAGAAATTGATGATGCCGCCGGACTGAGCGAAGTGCGGAATCTCGGCGACGGTCAAAACGTTGGCTCCTTTAAGTCCCGCCAGAATCTGCGGCACGCGGCTCTTCTCCGAGGCGCTGATAAAGAGCAAGTGGCAAGCTCTCAGGTTATCGCTGGCTTTCAATCGCACGATCACCACTTTACGGCCATTGGCTTTGCGCCCGGCCATGTTTTGATCCAGAATCTCGCCGAACGGCTCGTCCCCGACCAGTCCCAACACGACCGGCGAATCGGCGTCCTTGAAAGCATCGGCCGGCCACTCGACGAGCTTGGCAAAGTTATAGAGGTAGGCGGCCTTGATCTGGGACACGCTTGCCGGCTGGGTCTGCGCGTTCCCGTTCGGATCGGGGCTCGCCACCGCCAGGGCCGCGATCAACAGCAGCCGGACGACTTTCACGATCGGAACCGGAAGGCGGCGCCAAAAGAGCTGGCCCTGATCGAGGCCCGTGCGGACGCTGGTTGGTGGGGCACCTCCGATTGTTCCTTCCATCGGCATTAACGAGCGAGATTGAATCGGTAAGTCAGTTTCAAGCGCCAGGTTCGTCCGTCTTGTTCGATGATGTTCTGTTGATGCTCTTCGCCTCCCGGGTACCCGTACTGCTGATCAAACAGGTTATAGATACTGAATGAGATATCCAGGTCTCTCATCAGCTTCGGGCTGAACAGGGTGAGATTCGGCAACCAATAGGCTCGGGCATCCTGGCTCCGCAGATTGGCCAACGTTCGTCTTCGGCTCACGTACTGCAGGTCGAGACTCGCGAAGAGTTTGTTCTTCGCGACCGGGGCGCTCAAATTGAGCTTTCCCAGATGCCGCGGCGAATTCGTCAGCAACTCTCCGGTCGCCCGGTTGGTCGCCTGCTGAAAGGTGTAACTGACGCGGCCCTCAAGACCGTTCGCGAGCTTGCCTTCGGCTTCGATCTCCACTCCCTTGGTCCTGATCGCCTCGACATTGCGAAGAATGATGGTCTCGGTTACGGGATCCTCCTGCTGGCTGATCAGATTGTTCAGTTGATAGTAGTAACCGGCGGCCGAGAGCCGGAAGTGATCTCCGAGATACTGCTCCCACACGATCTCGCTGGTCCCGATCTTCTCGGGTTTCAGGTCCGGATTGGGTGTCGAGAACGGGGTCGAGTAGAAAAGCTCGTAAGCGTTGGGCGCCCGAAAGGCCCGACCGTAGAGCAGCTTGAGCGTGCTCTTGGCGGTCGGATTGTAGATCAGCCCCAGGCGCGGATTGACGGTCGTCCCGAACGTGCTGTAGCGGTCGTAACGGATTCCGGCGCTCAGCTTTAAATTCTCGCGGATCGTCAGTTCATCCTGGAGATAGAGCGCGAAGTTATTGGTCTGCGGGCTGGTATCCGCATATCGGACATACGGGTCCGCATCGTAATTGACCTGACGCTGCCGCACGTTGTCTTTAAATTCCGCCCCGCCGGTCAACTGGTGGCGCCGGTATAATTTCTTATTCAGTTGCAACTCGCCACCGATCCACGAACCCAGGGCGAAGTCTTCATTGACGACCGTGGGCTGGAGCGGATCGCCGGTATTGAGGGGCGAACGTCCGGCGTAGACATAGCGATCGGTGTAGAACCGGACCATGACTCCCCATTCGCCGGCAAAAGTGCGGTTGTAGGTCAGGTCCAGATATCCATGGGTGTCCACCGTGCCGGCTCGCGGGTCGTTGAAGGTGATGCCGAACGGGGCGGTCGGGACCTGCTTCTTTCGGGAGACCAGGTTGCCCTGGAGGGTGAAGTTTTTGAATGAGAGGCTCGCCAGGACGCTCTGGGCATGGTCGGCATCGGAGTTCTCCGCCATTCCGTTGTTGGTGGCCGGGTCGTTGTACTCCTGAAAAAACAGGCGCCGCTGCCCGTGACTGCTGTAGACGGTGCCGGAGATCAGCATCTCCGCGCCGTTGTTCCATTTGTTGCCAAAGGTCACGCGATTTTTGTAAGTGTTATACGCGGCCGCCTCGCTCGAGACGTGCAACCCTCCGAGGTCACGCCCGCGCCTGGTGATGACATTGATCACGGCGAAGAAGGCGTTCGTCCCATAGAGCGAAGAGCTCGGGCCGCGGATGATCTCGACCCGATCGATCAGGTCGACATCGACCGAGTACTCGGTGCCGACGTAGCCCCCGTCGTAGATATTTTCGTTCACCCGGTGCCCGTCGAGGAGCAGTAAAATCCGCGAATTGTAATCGCCGGGCCGCGCAAAACCGCGGACGCCGACATAGCTGTAGTTGCGGTCGTAGGTGACGTAGAAACCGCGCACTCCCCGCAGGATGTCGGCCAGAGTCCGGTATCCGTATTTCTGAATCTCGTCGGCCGTCACAATCGTGACTGCCGACGGGGCCTCGGTCACCTTCTGCAGGTATTTTGAGGCGCCATAGACGGACGCCACCTCGACTCTGATCAATTCCTCGGGAGACTTTTCCATCAGGTCCGGATCGGGCTGTTGAGCCCAGGCGACGGAGGTCGCCAGCAACATGAGACAGATGAGACAGGTGGTTCTCTGTAAACAGCTCACGCCTGATTCGCAGCGGACTGGGCGCCGATTGGGAGTTCGGTGTTTGGGAGCAGCGGTTGCCGACTCGAAGAGGATCTTCATATCATTACTCTGATAATCGTGGGAGGATCGTTCTCTCCACTTAGAATGCACCTCTGCCGCCGCCAATTGTTTGGAGACTTGAAGTCTTCAGTCAATCATCTGCGCCCGCAAAGATTGTCGTCGTTCTTTTTTCATCACCGCAGCCCCGACACCAGATCGAAGGTCAGCCTGGAGACCGGGGAGCGAGGCTCTAAAAATATATCGGCAGCCGGGTTGAGCGACTTTAACTTAGCCCGCCCTCTCGAAATCCGATTCGAGACCGCGAAATCCGCAAAATACGCGAAAAATTGATGATGTCGTCTTTTTCGCGGCCGGTCGTCGGAGGGAATTTTGATGAACTACGGGATCGACTTGCCTTCACCCGGCGTTTTGTCGTCTCATTTGGGGGTGGCAAAACAATTTAAGGGCAGTCGGAGAATCGCCGGAAAGGAGTTCTGATGAAAATCTATGTCGCGATCATCGCCTTCATCGCCATTGTCTTAGCGTTCGGCCCGCTGATCTATGTTCTGAAGAGGAGAGACTATTGACCCGCGGAACGCCGGCGGGCGTTTAAACGCGAAGACCGCGCCCTGGTGAGCAGCTCCGACGATTTGAGCCATCTTGAAGGTTCATCCCATCAAAGCCATTGATCTTTGGCGATCGCTTCCCGCGCGATGGCCCGGGCCCAACTGCCGTCGGCGCCGGGCTGCGTCTTCTACCCGCCTCCGAGTTTGAGCGTCAATTTTATCCGGAAGTTACGGCCATTCTGTTCGATTGTGGTCTGCCGATGCTCGGCCGAGCCGGGGTCTCCGTATTTCCGATCAAAGAGGTTATAGACGCCGAATGAGAGGTCCAGCCCCCTGATCAATCGCTGACTGAAGAGTGTCAGGTTGGGAATCCAGAAGGCCTCGGTGTCGGTTCCGGCCAGCGTTCTTCGCCGGCTGGTGTATTGCAGCCCCAGACTCGCGAACATTCTCCGTCTGATCAGCGGCAGGCTCAGGTTGAGTTTTCCCAGGTGGCGCGGTGAGTTGGACAGCGGTTCGTTGGTCCGCCGATCCCTGGTGCTCTGCAGCGTGTAACCGAGGTGGGCCTCCAAACCATTGACCAGTTTGGTTTCGGCTTCCAGATCGAGCCCCTTTGACTCGATCTTCTCGGCGTTGGTGAAAGTGATCAGGCCGTCGGCCGGATCGAACTGTTGACTGATCAGGCCGTTGATTCGATAGAGATAACCGGAGGCGGAGAGGCGAAGGTGATCGCCCAGGTATTGCTCCATCACCATCTCTCCGGTCTTGATGGTCTCGGGTTTGAGATCGGCGTTGGGCTTGTAGAGCGTGCTCAACACATAGTACCGCTCGTAGTTGTTGGGGGCGCGAAAGGCCTCGCCATAGAGAAATTTGAGCGCCGTCGTCGGGGACGGATGATAGATCAGACCGAGGCGCGGTTTGGCGATTCCGCCGAAGGCGGTGTAGTGATCATGTCGTCCCCCGATATTCAAAGTCACTTTCTCGTGGAGCGCGAATTCGTCTTGAAAGTAGAGGCCGGCATTATTTGACCGCTGTCTGGAGTCAACGTACATGAATGCCGGATCCAGGTCGTAATTGCTTTGATGTTGCCGCAGGTTGTCCTGATACTCGGCGCCGAAGGTCAGCTTGTGTCTGCTCGCCACCACTTTGGTCAGTTGGACCTCACCGCCCAACCAGGCGCCTCGCAGCAGGTCTCTATTTTCGACCAGGAGCGGAGTCCCGTCGGTGGAAGCGTCGTAGATGTAATAACCGTCGTAATTGTACGAGTCGCCGTAGACGCGAACCATCAACTGCAGCCGGTTGCGGAGCGTGTGTTCGTATCGCAGATCTAAGTACCCCCGCCGGTCGCTGGTCCGATTGCGAGGGTCATTGAAGACCGTGCCGTAAGAGGCGGTGGGGAGCCTCTTCTCTCGAGAACCATAGACGCCGCGCGCCGTAAAATCGCGATACGAGAGATTGGCGAAGAGACTGGTCGATCGATCGGTATCGGCATTTTCGGCGAGGCCATGATTGGTGGCGGGATCGTCGAACTCCTTGAAATATAGACGCCGCTGCCCGCGGCTGTTGTAGTAGGAGCCGGAGAGCAGCAACTCGAGACCGTTGCCGAACTCCTTCCCATAGCTGAGCCGGCCCTTGTATGTTCCAAAGCCGGCGCCTTCCGGCGAGACTTCCGGGCCTTTCAGGTTCCGCCCTCGTTTCGTGACGATGTTGATCACCGCAAAGAAGGCGTTGGTTCCATAGAGAGAGGAGCTGGGGCCGCGGACGATCTCCACCCGTTCGATCAGATCTACATCGATCGGGAACTCCGTCCCGAGCAGCCCCTGGTCATAGACGTTGTCGTTGATGCGGTGGCCGTCAACCAGA
>DATEFT010000511.1:0-7585 GCA_035280505.1 Blastocatellia bacterium
GAATCGGTGGCGGCTCCGGTCGGCTGATCGAAGTTGTTATACTCGTTGAACCACCACGAGACGTGGACGATTCCGTTATATTCGAATCCGCTGCGGCTCTGGGCGAAGGCCGGCGGAACCATCGAGGCTCCCACCAGCACGATCGCAGCCGCCGCCAGCAGACAGGCGCGGCGAGATGAAGAGTGTAGTCTGGTGTTCATCGGAGCACCCCCGTATGGGTCAGGCACCAGCTCACGGTCGTGATCACGTCCCCGACCTGAATGCCACCCGAACTACCGACCGGCTTCGACTCCGAGCACTCGGCCTTCGCCGCGCATCCGTCCGCACAACCGATCAGTTCCGTTACCCTAATCCGGAAGGTGGTCTTGCTCACCTCTTCCACCACCCCGCAATAACCGTCGCCGTTCCAGGGCCGGACGCAGACCGTGTCGCCCACCGATCTTCCGGAAGAGCGCGCCCCGGCCTGTCGCAGCATCACCGCCAATTCGCGGTTCCCTTCCCGGTCGGCAACCTCCAGGGCCGTCCCCACCCCGCGCTGATTGGCGTCGAGCTCGGCTCCCGCATCGATCAACAGGCGCGCCACCGCGTTCCGGCCGCCTTCCGCCGCCTCGAGCAGCGGGGTCCGCCCGTTCTTTGAGGACACATTGACGCCGGCTCCGGCGTTCAACAGCATCCGCGTGGCCTCGAGCTGCCCCGCTTTGACCGCCTCCAGCAGCGGCGTCCGCCCCTCCGAATCCCGGGCGTCCGGGTTCTGCCCCGTCCCGAGCCGGGTGCGAATCAGCTCGAGATTGCCGGCCTGTGCGGCCCGATGCAGATCCGTTCGAACGGCATCTTCTTGCTCCGGGGCCGGCGCTTTGACCGAGGCGCTCTGACCCGCAGATACTGACTGTGGATGGTCTTGCCCCTGAATGGCGATGACCAGCCCCAGGAACAACACAGTCAGCATGCTCACGACCAAGATATCGCGCTTCTTAAGGCGCGCCCGATTTTTCATGATGGACTCCTTGAAGACACTGACCCATTTCAGAGCAGGTCCTGCTTCCAAACACGACGGATCCCGGCCGCAACCGGCATCGATCGGTATCGAGAGTGAGAAAGCTAGATCCCTGCCTGGGTTCTTGTTTTTCCGGTTTAATCTTGGGGATTAAACGAACTGCCGGATCTACTGCCGAGACCGTCAATCGGCAGTAACTCCAACTTACTTAAGACACGTACACCCGAACCGGTCTGTAGCTTCCGGGTCTCCAATGACCCCCGACCTCTAGGGTGACACATCCTCGAGCCTCGCCAAGCATTCGACAGGCCAACTATCGGACCGACCGATCACGATCACTCAGTCATTCGAGAGAGAAAGGGACCTCTATGGCTAAGTTGTCTTCCTTCAGTTCGCCTCTCCTAGCCTGCTGCTCGCCTCTTCGGCCTGACCTCAGCCGGCATTATCTATTTTCCGTCTATGCTCTTAGGCTTTGGTATCTATTCTTTTGTCTTTGTTTTTATTCGGATCTTCCCGTGCAACTTTGAGTGCAATCAATTGCTATATTATTGATGCTCTAAGGAAAGAATCAATCTGTTTACCGCTATTTAACGGTTAGACATGTTAGTAACCACATGTTATGTCCCATAAGCTGACATTTGATGGCTGATCACGAGACTCGACATTAAGAACCCGATCGATTCAACCGAAAACTTGATAAGAAATGATACGAAATAGGTATCGAGGTAGCATCCTCGCGTCCAGGGCCCAAAATACCCCGTGTTAAATCTCGGCGCCGAAATCCAAGGTATTCCAATTAGTTATTACGTTAGCCACGATCATAACAATCGTCGATCTCTCCGGTCCGGACAGATCGAGCGGACCGAATCCCGCCTCCCTCTCCCGGTCTGAGAACCGAACGCCGGAATGGCCCGAACGCCTGAGGAGATCCAGGCTTGAGAGGTTGGGACGCTTCGAGCCGGAACCCCGCGGAATCGAACGGCATGTTTGTCCGCCTGTTTGGTGGCATTTTTGGGACACGTGGCGCGGGTCAAAGCGACCCTGCCGGAAACGATTGCCGGATCGATCGAAATTGCGGCGGGGTCGCGATTTGTTGTAATCATCATCGCCGGCCTCGCTCGATCTCGCGCGCCACGCCTTCACCCGATCAGTCAGGCGCGCGGAATAGGCAGAGATCAAGGGATCCGAGGGTTCACATTCTACGATCATCAGGTGATCTGGTCCCCTCTGGGCGGCTCGGGGGGCCAAAAACCAAGATTAATCGGTTTTTTATATCTGTCTTTACGAAAATTTATCCGAGCTAAAGGACTTCTCCACAGCCCTACCCATAGATTGCCAACATTGGATAGAATCATTCACCAAACTTTTGCATGAGAGAACAGATCACAGGGCATTAAACCGATTCTCAACCGACCCCAGGCGGTTGCCGGATGATGGGCGAACTGTCGGGGTAGGAGTCTACGGATCGGTCGAGGCTTAGGTGCTAGAAGGCCCTGAGGGGTCAAAAAGACCCAAAGAGACTAGAAAGACCCGGAGGGATCAGAGGGAAATGAGGTCGAGACTCTGCCAGACACGATATCTCCTGTTATTTCTGCCGTTGTTGATGTGGGTCACAGCCGTCGCAACCGAGCCCGCCCCGCCGGTGGTCTACCTGTGGCCGAGCGGAGCCCCCACACTGAAGGGAGCGGACGAAAAAGAGGTCACGGTCCCCCCGGAGGTGCAGCCCGGGCAACGAATCAATTCCATCAAGAATGTCCACAACCCCCTGATCGAAGTCCACTTGCCTCCGGCAGACAAGGCAACCGGAGCGGCTGTGATAGTCGCTCCGGGCGGCGGCCATCGGCAACTGGTGTGGGGCACGGAAGGAATCGATATTGCCAATTGGCTCAACGGGATCGGAATTGCGGCCTTCATCCTGAAATACCGCCTGGCACAAACTCCGGGCTACAACTACACGGTCGAGGGTGAAGCGCTGCAGGACACCCAGCGCGCCATCCGGATCGTTCGCACCCGCGCCAAGGAGTGGGGGGTCAATCCGACCCGCCTGGGAGTCCTGGGATTTTCGGCCGGCGGCTCGCTGGCCGCGCTGGCCGACGTTCGATTCGACCGCGGCAATCCCAATTCGACGGACCCGATCGAGCAGCAGAGCTGCCGTCCGGACTTCGTCGGGCTGGTCTATCCCGGCTGGTCCCCGACCCTCAATATCACGGCTCCGCCGGATGCGGCGCCGGCCTTTCTGACCAGCGCCGGACTCGATGACAAGTCTCATGCCAAACAGACGGTAGATTTCTACAATTCGCTCTTCAGCGCCGGGGTCCAATCCGATCTGCACATCTACGCGCACGGCGGACACGGCGGCGGCATCAAGGGCCGCGATGGAATCCCGTTTGGAACCTGGCATCATCGGTTTCAAGAATGGCTCACCGACCTCGGAATGCTGAAGCGACCGTAGCCGCCCAAGAGTTCGGAGCCGTCAGGATGACCTGATTCAACTAACCTACTAACTTAAATAAACGAGGTATCAATGGAGGTATGCTCAACATGAAACACCTGCTACTGTCCCTCTTCTTAACTATCGGTTCATGCGGTCTGATCTATTCTTATTCAACCAACTCCGTGACGGGCGCCAACCTGGCCACCAACCTGACTGCGAACTTCGCGGCCACTCCGGAAGAAGGAAATTTCAAGGGGCCGCTCGGCCTGCAGCTCTATAGTTTGCGCGATCTCTTCTCGAAGGACGTTCCGACGACGCTCGATCAAGTTCGTAAATTCGGGATCGAGTACGTCGAGTTGGCCGGCACCTACAAGCTGCCGCCGGAGAAGTTCAAAGAGCTGCTGGATTCCAAGGGCTTGAAAGCGATCAGCGGCCACTTCCCCTACGATCGATTCCGCGATCAGCCCGACGACGTGGCGCGCGAAGCCAAGGCGCTCGGCCTCCAGTATGCCGGCTGCGCCTGGATTCCCCATCAGGACCCCTTCGATGAAAAGACGCTGCGCGACGCGATCGGGGTCTTCAATCGCGCCGGCGAGGCGCTGGCCAAACAGGGCGTAAAATTCTTCTACCACACCCATGGCTATGAGTTTCAGCCGCACGGCACCGGCACGCTCTTCGATCTGATGATGGCCGAGACCAAACCGGAGTTCGTCCGTTACGAGATGGACGTCTTCTGGATCGTCCATCCGGGACAGGATCCGGTCAAGTTGATCGAGAAGTACGGCAGCCGCTTCGAACTGATGCACGTTAAGGACATGAAGAAAGGGACTCCGACCGGGTTGCTCACCGGCAAATCGGATGTCAGCAACGACGTCGCGCTCGGCACCGGGATCATGAACTGGCCCGCCATTTTGAAAGCCGCCCACAAGGCCGGCGTCAAATGGTACTTCATCGAGGACGAAGCGCCGACCGCGGTTGAACAGATTCCGCAGAGTCTGCGCTACCTGGGGCAACTGAAATTCTAGCGGTCTACCGGCCACGTGTGTTGACTAAGCGAAGAGAGAACGCGAAGCACGCGGATCAGGGCCCAGCCCGCGAACTCTGGCCAGATTTTCACGTGCTAGGTCTATTTCGCGTGCTTCGCGTTCGATCTTTCGCTTTTCGCGGTGTCGAAGACCGATTCGAGAGACCTACTTTTCAGAGTACTGAGCAAGCGAAACTCTAAGCACCCATATGAATAACTTGACCACCACCCTGCTGATTTTTGCGTGCCTGTCGGTTCTGCTTCAATCCGGATCCGCTCCTGCTCCGAACACGGCGCTCGGGCTGTTCGAGGGGCGGGGCGACATCGGCGCCGTCCAAAAGCCCGGTCTGGTTGAATACGACGCGGCCAAGAAGAGTTATCTCGTGGCCGGGGGCGGAGCCAATATGTGGGCGACGACCGATGCTTTTCACTTCCTGTGGAAACGGATGTCCGGCGACGTCTCGCTGGCGGCGGACATCAGCCTGCTCGGCACCGGCGGCCACGCGCACCGCAAGGCGGGGCTGCTGATCCGCCAGAGTCTCGATCCCGATTCGCCGTACGCCGATATCGTCGTCCATGGCGACGGCATGGCCTCGCTTCAATACCGCGAGCTCAAGGGCGGCCCGACGCGCGAGATTCAATCGAACGTCCCGGCTCCGCGCCGAGTCCGCATCGAGAAAGAGGGCGATTACGTCTTCATGTCGGTCGCCCGCGAAAACGAAACGCTCCGGAGCGCCGGCGGATCGTTCAAGATCAAACTGAGCGAACCGTACTACGTCGGGCTGGGCGTCTGCGCCCACGACAACAACGCGCTGGAGAAAGCGCTCTTCTCCAACATCGAGATCAAGGCCGGACAGGCCAAGGCGGGCGGCGAGCCGGCGCTCGAGAGCACGCTGGAGACGATCTCGGTCTCGTCCAAGGACCGGCGCGTCATCTATCACGCGCGCGATAATTTTGAGGCGCCCAACTGGTCGCGGGACGGCAAGTATTTCCTCTTCAACCGCGGCGGCCGCATGTACAAGCTGCCGGTCACCGGCGGCGAACCGCAACCGCTCGATACCGGGTTCGCCATTCGCTGCAACAACGATCACGGGATCTCGCCCGACGGCACGCAACTGGTGATCAGCGACCAATCGCAGGAACAGAAGAAGTCGTTGATCTATATCCTGCCGATCGCGGGCGGAACGCCGCGCCGCGTGACCCAACTGGCGCCGTCCTACTGGCACGGCTGGTCTCCGGACGGCAAGACCCTGGCCTATTGCGCCGAGCGGAACGGCGAGTTCGACATCTACACCATTCCGGTGGAGGGCGGCGAAGAGAAGCGCCTGACGACCGCCGCCGGTCTGGACGATGGCCCGGACTATTCGCCCGACGGCCAGTACATCTACTTCAATTCCGAGCGATCGGGGAGGATGCAGATCTGGCGGATGAAGACCGACGGCAGCGATCAACGCCAGCTCACCTCCGACGAATATAACAACTGGTTTGCGCATCCCTCACCGGACGGCAAATGGCTGGTGCTGCTCTCGTATGAGAAAGATGTGAAGGGGCACCCCGCGAACAAGGACGTCATGCTACGGCTCATGCCGGCCGAGGGAGGCGAGATTCAGGTACTGGCCAAGCTCTTCGGCGGACAGGGTACCATCAACGTACCATCCTGGTCGCCCGACGGCAAACAGATCGCGTTTGTCAGTTACCGGCTGGTAACCCCCTGATCAGTTATCGGTATTTTTTTGTTTTTCGATGTAACTATTTTCATTTTTTCGCCGTACTGCCTACCGGGTGAATCTTTCGACCGCGAAACACGCCGAAGGTGCAATTAGCTTTTGCGTGTTTCGCGCCTTTTTTGATCGATCGAGAGGCGCCCAACCGGCAGTTAAGATTGAAAACTGAAATGCGCGCGCTCAAGCTTTCGATCCTGCTCCTGATATCGTCGACCTGCCTGGCCGTCACCGTCTCGGTGAGTCGAGCCCAGAGAACCGAGCGCGAGGGCGCTTTTGACCGGACGATTCAACCATTCCTCTCCAAACACTGTTACACCTGCCACAACCCGGAAGCGAAATCGGGCGGCCTGGATCTGGAATCCTACCGGACGGCGGCTGCGGCCCTGCAGAACCGTCAGGTCTGGGAGCGGATCGCACAGAGGCTGCAGGCCGGGGAGATGCCTCCGCCGGGAATGCCGCGTCCGGAACGGACCGAACTCGAAGCGGTCCTGCGCTGGATCGAGCAGGAGTTCGAGTCCGCCGGCCGACCGGCCGATCCCAAACCGGGGATCGTGACCGCCCGCCGTTTGAATCGGACCGAATACAACAACACGGTGCGAGAGCTGGTGGGTCTGGATCTGGAACCCGCCACCGATTTTCCGCCGGATGATTCGGCTCATGGGTTCGACAATATCGCCGGGGCGCTCTCGCTCTCCCCGACGCTCATGGAGAAGTACCTGGCGGCGGCGGAGCGAATCGCCCGGATGGCGATCTTCGGCCCCGAGTTGAAACCTTCGACCGAACGCTTTGAGCCGCCGCAGCCGCGGCGCATGGAGATCAACCCGGTCCGCATCGAGCAGCCTCCGTTCTATACCTTCACCGATTACGATCCCACCGGAATCGGCCAGCCCGGCGCCTTTCATCAGACGTACCGGTTCCCGGCCGCCGGCGAGTATCTCTTTCGGATTCGCGTCAACGGAGCCCGCCCTCCCGGATCGGAGCCGCAATCACTGCAGTTGTGGATCGACGGCCAGGTGGCCGAGACCTTTGAAGTCCAGCGCCGCCTGACGGCCACCAACGAAAGTCTGCCGGTCTTTATGGAGGTCCGTTTGCCTGTGACGGCTGGGCCGCACCGGCTGATCGCGGCCTTTCCGCGCCTCTTTGAAGGCTTGCCGCCCTCGTTCGGCGGACTCCATCCATCGACCAGACCGATCCCCCCGCCGCCGGATCCGGAACAGTTCTTCACGCCGCTGCCGCCGGACGCCACGCCCGAGCAGATCGAGGCCCGGAAAGCAGCGATCGAGCGATTCCGAAACCGAAAACCGCAGTTCAACGGCATGGCCGTCATCGAGTTCGAGATCGTCGGCCCGTACCGGTATGTGAGCGGGCCTTCACTCGAGAGCCGGCGAAAGATCTACGTCTGCGGCCAT
>DATEFT010000512.1:0-5370 GCA_035280505.1 Blastocatellia bacterium
CAGATCTTTCAGATCACAGGCCGCGAGAGACAAGAAAGGGCGGTTGAAGTTCGTGAAAGGCAACTAGCCCAGACCATTAAGCGCCAATTCCGCATCCACTATCGTAAAGCATCATGAGGAGTAAAATGGGAGAGATTGTCACCGCCTTCGCCACGTGTCACGCGCCGCAGTTGTTCACCTATCCCCCGGACGAGGATCCGGCGCAACTCGACGCCACTATCGCGTCCATGCGCGAACTCGGAGAGATGCTGGATGAGACCGGGCCCGACGTCATCATCTTTTTGGGCAGCGATCATCTGGAGACTTTCTCCATGAGCTGTCTCCCGACGTTTGCGATATTCGCGGGGAGCAGGGCCGTCGCGGAATTCGCCGGACGCAGCTACGACCTGCCGATTCACCGCGAAATGGCGGAGGAGATGCTCGCCCGGCTGGTGCGCGCCGAATTCGACATGGCCTATTCCGAAGACGCCCTCCTCGGCCACACCTTCGCGGTGCCATTCGAATTTGTGATCGCCGGCCGCCGGATTCCGGTGATTCCCATTCACACGAATGTCTATCTGCCGCCTTTGCCGAGTCCGAGACGCTGCGCCGCGCTCGGGCGTCAAATCGCCGAAATTGTGGCCTCCCGGCCCGAACGCGTGGCGATCATTGCCAGCGGCGGAATGTCGCATTACCCCGGCACCTGGAAATATTCGCAGCCTGAATTCGATTTCGACAGATGGTTGATCGCGGAATTGGAGAAAGGCCGCATCGAATCGCTGCTCGATCTGACCACCGAGCAACTCGATGAGGTCGGCAACACCGAACTGTTGCCCTGGGCCGTGATGTTCGGCGCAATCGGTTCCGTGCCCGGCGAGCTTTTGCAATACACTCCGACCTGGCATCACGGGCAAGCGATGATGCGCTTTCTGCCGAGACGAGCGCGAACGAAAGCGTGTGAGCCGGATCCGCCGCCATATCGATTCAAACATCATGGCTTCGAGTTCTATCGACATCCCCCGGCGTCGGCGTACCGGCTCAACCGGATCCTCTTTGAAGCGCGCCACGATGCGTTGTTACGCCGCCGGTTGTTGGAAGACTTCGATGGGGTGGCGGCGGAATGGGGGCTGGACGCGCAACAGAAAGAGGCCGCTCGCGCCATTGCCACGGTCGGCACCGCGAATAGAATCAGCGACAGCGCGGCCAAACTGAATGAGGCTGGCGCGCATCCACTGCATGCGCTGACGACACTCCACCTGGTTCACAGAGAGTTCTTAAACCTGCAACGGGAGAAGGATGGTTTTTAGTCATGCCATACGCCAAAAATCAGGAGGTCAGGATCCATTACCGGGTCGAAGGCGCAGGGCTGCCGCTGGTCCTCCAGCATGGCTATACCGATAGCCTGGAGAGCTGGTACGAACAGGGATATGTCGGCGCATTGCAGCACGCCTGTCGGTTGATCCTGATCGATGCGCGGGGCCATGGCGCCAGTGACAAGCCACACCACCCCGACGCTTACGCGACGGAACACCAGGTCGCCGACATCCTGGCCGTGCTCGATGCCCTGGACCTGCCCACGGCCAACTTCTGGGGCTTCTCCATGGGAGGGCAGATCGGTTTCGGGCTGGCCAAGCATGCGGCTCGGCGGTTCACCTCGTTGATCCTCGGCGGTGCGGATCCGTATCAGGGCAACCGTGCCGAACGTGACAAATGGCTTCCCATGTTGCGCCAGGGGATGGATGGCTTCATCCAGCAGATTTGGGAGTCCGGCGGGCCCATCTCTCCCGGCTTTCGGGCGCGCTTATTGGCGAACGATGTCGATGCGCTGATCGCCAACAGGATCAAGGTCATGGAGCGCCCCGATTTCGCGGAGGTCTTATCGAGCATGCACATGCGGTGCCTGCTCTACGTCGGGGAGGCCGACGGCAGATACGCCGGTCTCAAGGCTTGCGTCCCCCATCTCCCGGACGCGACGTTTGTTTCTTTGCCGGGTCTCAATCATATCGAGAGTTTCTACAGAGCGGACCTGGTGCTGCCCCACGTCATGAGGTTTTTGCCGATCGCCCCCACACGATAATCAACGGCCAGGTGCTTCTGAAAAGTCAGGCGGTCGAATTGGCAAAATTTCCGCCCAGGCATCACGGTTTCCTACTGAGCCGCTCGGCAGTGAGGCCGCTGTTGATCTTCCATTCAGACACGATCAACTCCAGCATCTTCGCACCATTTTCCCGCAGCGCCGCTTTGAAATACATTTTGACTCCGTCTACATCGCGCCAGTCCGATAACTCCTCCACTCGTTCGCGGGGACTGCCATTGGCGTTCGTTTCGGTGTAAAGCTGCCGCGCCAAAAGCCCGGTCGCCGGATCGAACTCAAGGCGAACGCTCAACCCATCTGTGGTTGAGATTTCGACCTCGTTATCACCGACGGCTTTGACCGTGCGTGAAGCGTCACGATCCGAAAGCAACAGGGTCGCGGTCTGGCGAAAGATGACTCCCCTGGCCGCGTGCAACACCTCGGCGGGTATCGGCTGTACGCCCTCCGGTGTAGAGATCCAACCTGATCTGCCGTCCGAATAAGTAACGTATTTCCCGAACGGCGCCTCTTGTTCCTGCTGGATGTGGTCGGGCGCAACGAAGAGGCTGGTCTGCTTCATTTTGAATCCGCCGGCGGCAGGTTCAAAAGTGATCTCCATTTTATGCATCGCGTCCTTGACTGCCGCCAGCTTTTCAGCCCCGCCCATTGCTCGTTGAGCGCGCTGCAGCAGCTCCCGGCCTTGTTTGAGCCGGTCTTTTTTTACGACAGGTTTGGGCGCGCGATCTTGCGCCAGCAGGAGCCCTGTGATCAAAACAAAGAAGAGATAACTCTGCATGCTCTCAGCTCCTTTTCATCGAGGCCGCTGTCCGATGTTGGGATCAGGCGGTACCGGAAGCGAACATTTTCGGTCCCGCCTCTCGCGCCTCCTCATGATTAACTCGGGTCTTTCTCTCATTTAGCCTGCCTGCTATCCTGGCACAACGCTTGATCTTTCATCTTTGGTCTTCATTCGTGTGAAGATGTCCGCCTGTCATCCGGCATCTGGACCGGTCAGTTAATCGTCCCTTCATGATCCAGTAAAGAGGACCCATGCAATCATTCTGCCAGGACCTGCGCTATAGCGCGCGAATGTTGTTGAAGAGCCCCGGTTTCACTTTGATCGCCGTGATCACGCTGGCTCTGGGCATTGGCGCGAACACGGCGATCTTCAGCGTGATCAATTCGTTGATGCTGCGGCCGCTGCATTTCATGGAACCGGACAGACTTCTTCAGATCTGGGAGACGGACGTCAAGCGCGGTAACAACGAGATGTCCGCTTCGTATCCGGATTTTGCTGATTGGCGGGATCAGAATCAGGTCTTTGAGCAGATCGCCGCTTATTCGGATAAGAAATTCAATCTGACGGGCACCGATGAGCCTGAGCGGATTCAAGGCGCCCTGGTGTCGCCCGCGTTCTTCTCTCTGCTTGGCGTCAAGCCCTTGCTGGGCCGCGTGTTTTTGCCGAAAGAAGATCATCCGAACAAAGCCTTCTCCGTGGTCATGGGCGAGCGATTGTGGCGGCGTCGCTTCAACTCCGACCCGCAGCTCATCGGCCGGACGATCAGGCTCGACAGCGAGAGCTTTACCGTCGTCGGCGTCGTCGCGGACCTCGCGGATCTGGCTGAACTGCCGGATGACACGGAGTTATGGATTCCCATTTCTCACAGCTTCGGTTTCGATAATCGCCGGGGCCATTATCTCGGCGCGCTGGCTCGCCTCAAACCGGGCGTGAAGCGCGAGCAAGCGCAGGCGGACATGGATCGCATCGCCGGCGCGCTGGCCACGCAGTATCCAGACTCCAATACGGGTCGCGGCGTGAGACTCGTTCCCTTACAGGAGCAGCTCGTGGGCGATTTCAAGCCGGCACTGCTGGCGCTGCTGGTCGCGGTTCTCTTCGTTTTGTTGATCGCTTCGGCTAACGTCGCCAATATGCTGTTGGCGCGCGTGGCCGGCCGGCAGAGAGAGATCGCCATCCGTAACGCGCTCGGCGCGGGACGCTTCAGGCTCGTCCGGCAATTGCTCACCGAGAGTCTATTGCTTTCGGCTCTGGGCGCTGCCGCCGGCTTGCTGCTCGCGATGCAGGGAGTCGATCTGCTGAAGGCGGTTGGTCCCGCGGATCTCCCGCGCGTTCGGGAAATCGCGGTTGACGGTCGCGTGCTCGGCTTCACGCTCGCGGTCTCGCTGTTGACGGGGATCCTCTTCGGCTTAGCTCCGGCGCTGCAAGCCTCACGGCCTGATCTCAATGAGACACTGAAAGGAAGCGGGCGCCGCGCGACCGGCGGCGCCGGTCATCGCCGCCTGCGTAGTTTGTTGGTCGTCTCCGAGATTGCGCTTTCGCTGGTCTTGCTGGTCGGAGCCGGGCTTTTGATAAGGAGCTTTCTCAAACTGCAAGCGGTCAACCCTGGATTCAATCCCAATCACGTGCTGACCATGAAAGTCAGCCTGCAAGGGCCAAATTATAAAAAAGATGGGCCGGTCATCGCCTTCTACGATCAGCTTCTCGATCAGGTCAAATCGCTGCCCGGCGTGCAATCTGCCGCGATCCTGCCGCATCTCCCCTTTGGGCCCGACTATGCGGATTTGGCCTTTGCCATTGAGGGACAATTGCCAGACCCGGCCAACCGCCCGATCGCTTTCTATAATACAGTGAGCCCGGATTACTTCCGCACCATGGAGATCCCGGTGTTGAAGGGCCGTCCGTTCGATGCGCAGGATGATCAGAAGGCGCCGAAGGTGATCGTCATCAACGAGACGCTCGCGCGCCGCCACTTTGCCGGCGAAGACCCCATCGGCAAGCGCATGACGCTCAATGATGAGAATCCGAGGGAAGAGGATTGGGCCACGATTGTCGGAGTCGTCAAAGACACCCAACCCCGCAGGCTGGCTGGCAGACCCGTCGCGGAGATGTATGTGCCCTTCGCTCAACAGCCAAGGCGATCCATGGCGCTGATGATCAGGACGACGAACAAGCCCGAGAGCCTCGCCGACGCTGTGCGCCGCGAGGCGTCCGCGCTCGACCGAAGTCAACTGGTCTACGGCGTCAGAACGCTTGAGAGCGTGATCTCAGAGTCGGTAGCCACACCGCGCTTTCAGACGTTCCTGCTCGGAGTTTTCGCGGTCGTCGCCTTGATTCTGGCGATGGTCGGCATCTACGGAGTAATGAGCCACGCGGTCATGCAGCAAACGCAAGAGATCGGTATTCGGATGGCGCTCGGCGCGCAACCGCGTGACGCGCTGAAGATGTTGATGAAGCAGGGCGTGAAACTGGCCGCCGCGGGCGTCACGATCGGATCGGGCGCGGCCCTGGCTCTGACCTG
>DATEFT010000513.1:0-3361 GCA_035280505.1 Blastocatellia bacterium
GGGCAAACCGGAACTTCGGGCCCGGATCGACCGCGCCAAGGCCTCCGACCTGGGGGTCAACGTGCAGGATATCGCCGAGAGTCTGCGCCTGTTGGTCGGCGGCGATCAGGTCTCGACCTACAACGAGGGCGGCGAGCAGTACGAGGTCCACGTCCGCGCGACGGAGGATTTCCGGACCGGCGCCGGCGGCATCAGTCAGCTCAATGTCCCGTCCAGCCGCCTGGGCAGCGTCGGGCTCGACCACGTCGCGAAGCTGGAAGAGTCGGCCGGTCCGACCCAGATCGAGCGCACCTCTCGTCAACGCCAGGTTCTGATCACGGCCAACCTCCGGCCGGGATTCTCCCAGAGCGATATCATCGCCCGGTTGCAGGCCGAGGTGAAGGCGATGAATCTGCCGGCCGACTATGTGACGGGTCTGGCCGGGCGCGCGAAAGAGCTGGGCAAGACGATGCGCGGATTCATCATGGCCTTCGTGCTCTCCTTCGTCTTTATGTACATCGTGCTGGCGGCCCAGTTCGAATCGTTCATCCATCCGGTGACGGTGCTCCTGGCGCTGCCGCTCAGTATGCCGTTCGCGCTGCTCTCGCTGCTGCTCACCGGCCAGTCGTTCAATATGTTCACGGCGCTCGGCGTTCTGGTGCTGTTCGGCATGGTCAAGAAGAATTCGATTCTGCAGATCGACCACACCAACGGGTTGCGCGCGAAGGGGCTGGAACGTCATGCGGCCCTGGTTCAAGCCAGCCGCGACCGTCTGCGCCCGATCCTCATGACGACCGTGGCCTTCGTCGCGGGGATGTTGCCGCTGGCGGTCAGCAACGGTCCGGGCTCCGGGGTCAACCGTTCGACCTCGGTCGTGGTGATCGGCGGACAGACGCTCTGCCTGCTCTTGACCCTGCTGGTGACTCCGGTCGCCTACTCGATCTTCGATGACTGGATCAATTCGCCGCTCTGGGGGCGCCTGGCGGCGCTCTGGAATCGGACCACGGGCCGGGCGCGGCAACGAGTGGCCGCCGCCGCCTCGTCGCTGCTGGGGTTATTTCGCGGTTGAAGAAAGTTGATTAGCTGAAGATGCTCTATTTAACTGAATTGGATGTGACGCAACTGTTGACCATGGAAGATGCGCTGGAGGCGGTCGAGACGGTCTTCAGACTGCAAGCGGCCGGGGCGGCGACCAATGAGCCGCGCCGGAGAGTGCGGGCGGAGGGCGCCGTCCTCCACGTCATGAGCGGGGCCGTCGCCGGATTCGGCCAGTTCAAGGGGCTGCTCGGTCTGAAGTCGTATGCGGTGGTCCGCGGGGCGGCTCGTTTTCACGTCAGCCTCTACGACGCGGAGTCGGGCGAATTGCTGGCGTTGATCGAGGCCGACAAGCTGGGGCAGATGCGGACCGGCGCGGCCTCCGGAGTGGCGACCAAGTTTCTGGCGCGGAAGGAGGCGAAGAGTGTCGGCCTCTATGGCACCGGTTGGCAGGCCCGCAGCCAGCTCGAGGCCGTCTGCGCGGTGCGCCGGATCGAGCAGGTCTACGTTTACAGCCGATCCGCCGAGAATCGCGAGCGTTTCTGCGCGGAGATGCGGGCCCGGCTGAAGGGCGTGGAAATGATTCCGGTCTATCAGCCTCAAGCCGCCGCCCAGGCTGAGATCCTGATCACCATGACCAGTTCGCGCGAGCCGGTTTTGCACGGGGAGTGGCTCCTGCCCGGCGCGCACATCAATGCCGCCGGCAGCAACTCCATTTTGCGGCGCGAGCTGGATGATGAAGTCATCAAGCGCGCTTCGTTGGTCGTCGCCGATTCGGTCGACCAGGCGCGGATCGAATCCGGCGAACTGGTGACGGCGGTGGAGAAGGGGCTCCTGGTCTGGGAACGAGTTAGGGAACTGCGCCACGTGGTCAATGGTGAGGTCCAGGGGCGCGTCAATAACGAAGATCTCACGCTCTTCAAGTCGCTCGGTCTGGCGATCGAGGATGTGGCAACGGCGGCTCTGCTCTATCGGAAAGCCAGGGCCCAACAAGTCGGGAAGGAAGTATAGATGAATTATCGCAGGTTCTTCTTGATGATGGCGCTGGCCGCGCTGCCGGCGCCGGCGGTTCCGGCCCAGGACGCGGCCCCGGTCGAGCGGCGCGTCGGAGTCGATCCGGCCAGGCGCCTGCTGCTCACCATGCGGGACGCCATGCTGATGGCGCTGGAGAATAATCGCGAGCTCGAGGTCGAGCGGCTCAATGTCCAGATGACCGGATTCGATCTGATGGCGGCGCAGGGGTTCTATGATCCCGCGCTCTCGACCAGTTTCTATTATGATCGGCGCAATACGCCGGTCGCCAGCGTGCTGGCCGGCGGTTCCAACGGAGGACTGCTGACCGATGATCTGGCGGGGAGCGCGACCCTCACGCAGCGGATTCAGCGGCAGGGCGGGTTGCTGCAGGCCGGTTTCAACCAGGACCGCGCGACGACCCAGAACACCTTCAACTCGCTCAACCCGCAGTTCAACTCGACCCTCAATCTGACTTTCACCCAGCCGCTCTGGCGCAACCGGGAGATCGACCAGGGGCGCCGGCAGATCCAAATCACCAAGAAACGGCTGGACCTCTCCGACAGCCAGTTCCGCCAGCGCGCGATCGAGATCATCGCCCAGGTCCAGCGGGCCTACTGGGACCTGGTCTTCGCGCGCCGCGATCGCGAGATCAAGCGCGAGTCGGTCGAATTGGCGCGAACCCAGCTTCAGCACAACGAACGGCTGGTGGAGGCCGGGACGCTGGCGCCCGCCGATATCACCTCGGCCCGGGTCGAACTGGAACGCCGCGCCGATGAGGCCGAAGCCGCCGTCGATACGATCCAGCGCGCCGAGAACGCGCTCAAGACTCTGATGCTGCAACCGAACAGCCTGGAGGGATGGCAGTCCGAACTGGTGCCGGTCGAGCAGCCGCAGGTCGACCCGACGGAGATGCTGCCGCTGCCGGACGCCGTCAAACTGGCGTTTCAGAATCGGCCCGAGATGGAGCAGTACCGATTGCGGGACGATCTGAACCGGATCGACGTCGATTTCTACCGCAATCAGAGCAAGCCGCAGATCGACTTCTTCGTCAATTACGGAACGATCGGTCTGGCGGGCGATCCCCGGACGGAGGGCAACTTCTTCTCGCAATCGAATGCCGCGCTCACCCAGCGGGTCAACGACCTCTCGACCCTGGCCGGGTTGATGCCGCTGCCCACGGGCTTTAACGCCTCGCTGCCGGACTTCATGATCGGCGGCAGCGGGCGCAGCCTCGCCAACCTCTTCAAGAACGATTTCCGCACCTGGCGGGTCGGATTGACCATCAATCTGCCGCTGCGTAATCGAACGGCCGTGGCCCAGCTCAATCGCGCCC
>DATEFT010000514.1:0-7434 GCA_035280505.1 Blastocatellia bacterium
TGGCCGGGGGGTGGCCGGGGGATGGCCGGGGTGGCAAATCGACAGACCAACCGCGGAACACGCGAAAAGCCCTGGATTCAGCGTCTTTCGCGTATTTCGCGGTTAAAGAACAAAGAACTAAAGAGGCTCAACCGTTCAATCGTCGATCCTGACCTGAACTACGGTCTCGACATGAAACGTCTGCGGGAACATATCGAGCGCCGTGATCGAATCGATGCGATAACCGAAATCGAGCATCAGCCGGAGGTCCCGCGCCAACGTCGCCGGATCGCAGGAGACATAGGTGATGGCGGGTGGAGCCAACGCCACCAGCCGCTCGATGATCAACGGCCCCGCGCCGGCCCGCGGCGGGTCGAGCAGGACCAGGTCCGGCCTGGGCACTTCCGATGATTTGTATTTCAACCAGGCCTCGACCGAGATCGGTTCATACCGCACGTTGCTCAATCCATTGGCCCGCACATTCTCGAGTCCGTGAGCGGCGGCGGCTTTGTTGCCCTCGACCGCGCAGACCTGCTCGAAGCTCTTGGCCAACTGCAGGCTGAAAAGCCCGACTCCGGCATAGAGGTCGACGGCGAATCCGCCGGACGCCTCTCCGATCGCCACTCGCAGCAGCTCTTCGACGAGCAGCCGGTTGCCCTGAAAAAAGGACCTGACGCCAAAGCCGTAATTCATCCCGGCTATTCGCTGGTAGGCGGTGCCGAGAGCATCGATCTCATCGCTGCGCTCGTTCTCCCCGGTGGCCGGAGTGACGATCACCTCGTCATCGCCGGCGGTGAGATAGACCCGCGTGGCGTCGTTGGGAATGAGCGACCTTTCGGCCAGCAGGCTCTGCAATTCGCGCCTGGCGGCGGGCAGCAGGATCTGGCAGTCCGTGACTTCACAGACCTCCTGGGTGCCGGCCCGGAAGTAACCGATGGCCGGATGCCCTTCCTCGCCGCGCGAGACTTTGATCTCCGCTCGCGATCGATAGCCGAACTCCGACGCCGACCGGACCTCAATCTCGCCGTCCCATCGGATGTTGCCGATGCGTTTCAGCGATTCACGGACGAAGGCGGCCTTCGCCTCCAGTTGAGCCGGGTAACTCAGGTGCTGGAGTTGACAGCCGCCGCAAACTCCGAAGTGCGCACACGGCGGCGTGCGGCGAGTCGGCGACGGCCAAGTGACCTCCTCGATTACGGCGCGGGCATAGTTACGCTCCAACTCCGTAATTCGGACTCTCAAATGATCGCCCACTGCGGCATAGGGCACGAAAACGGCTTGTGTCCCGATTCGTGCCAACCCGTCGCCGCCATAGACGATCTTCTCGATCACCACTTCATGAGTCTCGCCGATCGAGACCCGATGCTGACCACCGGTGTTGAGTTCAAGAACATCTGCGGGTGTTGCTATCATATTCGTCACAACCCTTTCGATAGCAGTCGCGGGATCCGGATCTAAAAGCTCTCGCCCTTCGATCCGGACCCGGCGCTGCATCAAAGATAGAACAAACTCAAGCGGGGGATGTGAAATTGCTCGCGCAGACGGCGCGCAATAAAGTTGTCGAGTGTCTGCTGATAAATCTCTTTCTCCATGGTCCGTCGATAGGCCTGCAGCTCTCGATGGGCCTGCTTCTCCAAAAGCGCCATCGGCTCTTCGCCGGCGCTCTCTTTCAGCCCATCGAAGATCACCTCCTCGATCATCGTCAGATCGACTTCGATCGATTCGGGCGAAAAAGTATTGGCCGAGCTCAGGTCTTCAATAATCTGTCCGAGGCGTTCGGCGGTTCGCGCCAGGGTCTCGCCCAGCGGCGCCGTCGACGAGTGCTTGGCGCCCAACCGCTGCAAGGTTCCGCGATGCTCGGTCAGATAATCGATGATCGCCGGCTTGGTGAAGGTCGAGTGGCCGCCCGTCGCTCCGTCGGACCCGTTCGCCTGCTCGCCCGTCCCGTCGCCTCCGTCTCCATTGCTGCCGACGTGGGCATCGCAATATTGAAGAAAACTCGCTTCGACCTCTTGTTGGCAGTAGAAAAGCGAATTGACTTTGCGGCCGCGGTGGGCCTTCTGATCGTAGGCGTCGAACGAAACGTTGATCCCTCGCAACACGATATGGAGCGGAACGCCGCGCTGCTTCCAGGTCTCGATCAACGACCAGTCGAGCGACGAAACCAGGAGGTGGCTGCCACGGCGCTTGACGAACTCTGCTTCGATTTCCGTAAAATAGTTGAAGTAATTCATTCCGAGTTGCGGGGGCGTTCAAGTCACGACCTTCGAAGAAGTCTTCTCATATTCTTAAGTGACCCATATCGCACATCTTACTCGCGCTCGACATGCGGTTCAACTCTTACACGTCATAATCCGTAATCATTTTAGCTTTTGGATTCAGCGACTGAGAGAGAAGATGAAGTTGGTGAAAGCAGCGAAGACGAGAGGGAGTCGAAAAATTTTGTCGAGTCTCGTCGCTCTGGAAAATGTCCTCGGGGAAAATGGCTGGTAGTCGCGGGTGATTATCGGCCGTGTGCGGCGCCCGGCGTCCTCAAACTCATGATCTCGCCGGCATAGACGATCTTCAACTGATCGTCGCCGGTCCTCACGCGGAGCGCTCCGGTCTCGGTCAACCCGGCGGTCTCGCCGGTCAGCGGCGCCTCGCCGAGAGTGACGAGCACCTGCTTGCCGGTCGCGTAACTCGACAGCTCCTGCCAGCGATCGAGGATCGCCTGATCCTCGCCGGCGGTCCATCGGGCGTACCACTCCGCGATTCGTTTGAGCAATCGGTTGCGGAACTCATCGACGGCGATGTGACGGCCGGTCTCGATCGCCAGCGAAGTTGCGGTCTGACTCAATTCCGGCGGAAAAGATCCCGCATTCAGATTGACTCCGATCCCCATGACGAGACGGTGAATCTGGGTGCCGGAGCTGACGCCCTCGATCAGAATGCCGCTGATCTTGCGCTCATGAACCAGCACGTCGTTCGGCCATTTGAGATCGATCCCGCCGATCGAATCCTGGGCCAGAACTTCGGCCACGCAGATCCCGGCCGCCAAACTGAGAAGCGGAGTTCTTGAAGAGGCGCCTTTCGGGCAGAGCAGGATCGACAGGTAGAGCCCGGCGCCCGGAGTCGAGTGCCAGGCGCGGCCGTTCCGCCCGCGTCCGGCGCGCTGCTCGTCGGCGACAATACAGGTGAACTCCGGCGCATCGCTCAATTCCTTGAGACGATCGTTGGTCGAGCCCAATGCCGAATAGTGATGAATCATGAAAGGCGGGAGATGGATCGTGCGGAATTGCATATTGCTGGATCCGACCATCACGCGAGTTTGATCTTGAAGCTGATGTCAACGGCCGGAGCGGAATGAGTGAGCGCGCCGATCGAGATCAGATCGGCCCCGGCCTCCGCATAGGCGCGGACATTCTCCAGCGTGATGCCGCCGGAAGCTTCGGTCAACGTGCGGCGGTCTTGAGGCTCATGTTTGTGCACGATCTCGACCGCCTGGCGCACCGTCTCCGGAGCCATGTTATCGAGCAGCAGAATATCGGCCCTGGCGTCGAGAGCTTCCCTGACCTGTTCGAGGTTGGCCACCTCGACTTCGATCTTATGCAGGTGGCCGACCGATTCACGGGCGCGGCGCACGGCCTCCCCCACGTTGCCGGCCACCATCAGGTGATTGTCTTTGATCAGCACGCCGTCATCGAGCCCCAGCCGGTGGTTATGCCCTCCGCCGACGGTCACCGCATACTTCTCCAACATCCGCAACCCCGGAGTGGTCTTTCTGGTATCGACGATCTTGGCGGCCGTGCCGGCCACCGCCTCGACATATTTACGGGTGACCGTCGCGATCCCCGAGAGACGCTGCAGAAAATTGAGCGCGACTCGCTCGGCGGCCAGCAAGACCTGAGCCTCGCCGGTCGCCCGCGCGAAGACCTTCCCCGCCTTGATCTCCTCGCCGTCCCCCACCGCCGATTCGATCTGCAGATAGGGATCGAACGAGGTGAAGACCGCATCGGCGATCTCGAGACCGGCCAGGATAAAATCCTCTTTGGCGAGAAAGCTGCCGCGGGCTTTCAACCCGGCTCGCGCGACGGCTCGTGTGGTGATATCGCCGCGCCCCAGGTCCTCATTCAGCGCCGCATTCACTATTTCGTAAACCAGTTCCAGATCCAGAGGGTTGATCATAATTTAAAGGGCATCGATCATCGAACGAAGCCTGGCGATTTGGTTCTCCAGCTCTTCGGCTCTCTCGCGGGTGGCGGCCACCACCTCGGGCGCCGCACGGCTGATAAAGTCCTGATTGGCCAGACGCTTCTCCAGCGACTCGCGTTCGGCGATCAGCTTGGCCAGTTCCTTCTGCAACCTCGCGCGTTCTTTCTCGAAATCGATCAAGCCTTCCAGCGGCACCGCGATCGTGGCGTTGCCGATCACGGCTCTCGCCGAACCGCGCTTGGGCGTCAGTTGATCGACCAGTTCGAGCTGTTCGACCTTCGCCAGACGCTTGATCGGCTCCTCCATTCGCGCGATCACATCGCGCACCGACTCCTCGCCCGCCGCGATCTGCGCCCGCACCGGCACCGAGGGCGCCAGATTGAACTCCGACCGAATGTTGCGGAGCTTCTTGATGATCTCGATCACCAGATTCATCTCGCGCTCGGCCCGCCCGTCGACCTGAGCCGAATTGGGCATGACCGCGTCGGCGAGACTGATCGTCTCACCCTTGTGCGGCAGCCGCTGCCACAACTCTTCGGTGATGAACGGCATGATCGGATGCAGCAGCCGCAGACTGCGTTCGAGAATATAGATGATCCGGCGCTTGACCGCCGTGTTCTGAGGCGTCGCCTCCTTGGCCGCCACGAAGGGCTTGGACAGTTCGATGTACCAATCGCAGAAATCGTCCCAGAAGAAGTGGTAGAGAGCCGCGGCCGCCTCGTGAAAGCGGAATTCGCCGAAAGCGTTGTGAACCTCCAGCGCGACCCGGTTGAGCCGGCTCAAAATCCAGAGATCGGCCAGTTCCGGCGGCGCCAATTGGGTCTCCCAATCGATCAGATCATGGCCCTGCAAGACATCGTCGCAATTGAGCAGGACGAACCGTGTCGCATTCCAGATCTTGTTGGCGAAGTTACGGGCCGATTCCAACTTGGACTCCTGCGGCGTCAGGGTCAACCCCGCGGTCGAGGCGGAGGTCAGCATAAAACGCGCGGCATCGGTGCCGTACTTGTTGAAGATGTCGAGCGGGTCGACCACATTGCCCTTCGTCTTCGACATCTTCTGGCCCTCGGGATCGAGCACCAGCGCGTTGATGTAGACGGTGCGGAACGGCACGACCCCTTTGAACTTGATCCCCATCATCATCATTCGAGCGACCCAGAAGAAGATGATGTCCGCCGCAGTGACCAGCACCGAGGTCGGATAGAATCGCTCCAGATCCTCGGTCTCTTCCGGCCAGCCGAGAGTCGAGAAGGGCCAGAGCGCCGACGAAAACCAGGTATCGAGCACGTCCGAATCCTGTGTCAACTCGGCATGCGCGTCGCCGCCACTGGCGACCAGCCGCGCGCGCGCTTCCTTCTCATGGCGAGCGACGATGACCTGGCCCTCGGCCGTGTACCAGGCGGGGATGCGATGGCCCCACCACAGTTGGCGCGAAATGCACCAATCGCGAATATTCTCCAGCCAGTTGCAGTAGAGCTTGGCCATGCTCTCCGGCACGAACCGGGTCTGTCCCTCTTTGACGGCTTCGAGCGCCGGGCGGGCGAGCGTCTCCATCCGCATAAACCACTGGGTCGAGATCAGCGGTTCGACCACCGTGCCGCTCCGCTGGCAGTGGCCGATGTTGTGCGTGTAGTCCTCGACCTTGAGCAGCAGTCCCAGGGCTTCGAGGTCGGCGAGCACCCGTTTGCGCGCCTCGTAACGATCCAATCCGCGATATTTCTCCGGCACAGCCTCGGTCGTGCGGGCGTCTTTACCGATCACCTGCAGGAATTCGAGGCGATGCCGCTTGCCCATCGCAAAGTCGTTCGGATCGTGCGCGGGCGTGACCTTGACGAAACCGGTGCCGAATCCCTTCTCGACCACCTCGTCCTGGATAAAAGGCAGTTCGCGGCCGACCAGCGGCAGCACGGCTTTGCGGCCGACAATCCGTCCGTAACGTCCGCCGCTCCCGGCATCGTCCGGATTGAGGGCGACCGCCGTGTCACCCAGCATCGTCTCCGGGCGCGTCGTGGCGACCACGATGAAATCTCCCGCCGGCGTACCGAGCAGTCCCGACCGCTCCTCGCCCTGGTTCGCGGCGGCATAGATTTCGGCCAGCCCCTCGACCGGGTCCACCTGGTTCCGATCGACCGGATAGGCGATGTGGTAGAGGTGGCCCTTGACCGGCTTCATCTCGACTTCGAGGTCGGAGATCGCCGTCTGCAGTCCCGGCGACCAGTTGACCATGTACTCGCCGCGGTAGATCAGGCCCTCGTCGTAGAGCCGCACGAAAACTTCTCGCACCGCCTCCGAGAGGCCTTCGTCCATGGTGAAGCGCTCGCGCGTCCAATCGACCGAATCCCCGAGCACGCGCATCTGTCGCTGGATCGTTCCGCCGGAATACTCCTTCCATTTCCAGATTCGCTCGACAAATTTCTCGCGCCCCAGCTCCTGTCGCTTGACCCCCTCCTGCGCCAGTTGCCGTTCGACCACCATCTGGGTGGCGATCCCGGCATGATCGGTGCCGGGCAGCCACAGCACGCGGTCGCCGCGCATGCGGCGCCAACGGGCCAACACGTCCTGAAGCGTATGGTTCAGGGCGTGGCCCATGTGCAGCGACCCCGTCACGTTCGGCGGCGGGATTACGATCGAGAAGATAGGAGCCTTGGGATCAGAGTTCGATTCAGGCGCGAAGTACCGATGTTGTTCCCAGAATGGTGACCATCGTTCTTCGACCTCTTTTGGTTCATATGCTTTCGGAATTTCCATAGTGAAGCGGTCTGTCACTCTTTGTAATTTTGGTCCAGGGCCAAAGGCCCAGCCGCTGAGTATGGCCAAACAATTACAAAATGACAACCGGCAAAGTCTCATTGGGGAAAGAGCCGGGAAAGATCCCCCCGAGATTCTCTGGCGGCAGGGGCAGCGAAGATTGGCTGTGAGTATCAGATCTCGTCCAGTTCGAGCAACGAATCGGCTTCCCGGTAGACCTTCTTGTCTCCGATCAATTGCCCCTTGACGATCTCGATCAACTCAGGCGCCATCCGGTGAACCAGTTCACGGCTCAGGATTTCGGGCAGTCTTTCCGTCACCTGGGCGACCACGCGGTTGACGATCTCATCGATCGAACTTTGCGGCAGCGCCGAGGAGAAGCTCTGAGAGACGGAGCCGGCCGGAGCCTCTTCCGAGATGCTCTCGGTCTGGCCCGCCGGAATGACCCGGTTGCCTTCGACCACGCCAATCGTGACGTTTCGCAGCGAGGGCGGCGCGCCCCAGTACAGCACA
>DATEFT010000515.1:0-3432 GCA_035280505.1 Blastocatellia bacterium
CGTTAGAAACAGCATGTTGATCTCGTGCCGCATCAAAGCCTGCGCAAACAGTCCCGGCTCCAGCAGACAATTTTGATCGATGACCACGATGCGCCCGCCATTGAGAACCGGAGCCCACACCTCCATGGTGGACGCGTCAAATGCCGGGTTGGAGGCAAATGCCATTCGATCGCTCGCGTTGAAGTCAGCGTATCCGCAATTCAACACCAGCCGCGCGATCCCCCGGTGCCTCACCATCACTCCCTTCGGCCTGCCGGTCGAGCCCGAGGTATACATCACATAGGCGGTCATCTCACTATCAGACGGAAGGTTTAGATTGCCGGCCTCCACCTCGAGACGGCCCAGGTCGTCGATCTCGACTTGCGGCGGGGCGAGATCGCCGGGAAGCATGTCGCTGTTGGCGGCGATGACGAGGTGCGCGGCGCAGTCGATCACGATGAAGACCTGCCGCTCCCTGGGAAACGTCGGATCGATCGGGACATAGGCCGCGCCACACTTTAAGGTCGCCAGTTGGGCGACGACCAGATCGATCGAACGTTCGAGCAGGATCGCGACCCGGGTCTCGGGTCCGACTCCCAGTCTCAGCAGGTGATGCGCCACCCGGTTGGCCCGCGCGTTCAATTCACGATAGGTCAGACGACGGTCTCCGTGTTCCAGGGCGATGGCGTCCGGGCGCCTTTCGACCTGAGCCTCGAACAACTCGTGGATCCCCGGCCCGGACGGATACTCGGCTTCGGTCCGGTTCCATTCATTCAACCGGAGTTGATCCCACGTCGGCAGCAGGGGCCGCGCCAGATACGACTGCCGCGGCCGCGCGATCATCTCGCGCAGGCTCATCAGGTAGATCTCGCTGAATCTCTCCACCTGCGACCTCGTCAATTTTCCGAGCTGATAGGAGATCGACAGGGCCCCGGCACTCGATGGCTGTGAAGTGAATTCCACATTGATCACCAGAGAAAAGTTCGTCTGATACGCGCCCTGCACGACCCTGCCCTTTAAGCGCCCGGTCAACGCCTTCACCACGTGGAAATTGACGAAGTTGAAGATGACCTCCAACAGATCCTTCCCTCCGTGCCGGCGATAGATCTCCACCACCGGGTACCGCCGATGAGCCAGCATCTCCTGCTCCAACTCCAGCGCCCGTCGCGCCAAATCCTCCCAACTGTCGGCCTCCCGCGCCCGGAACCGCACCGGCACCGTGTTTAAAAACAGTCCGATCACCTTCTCTCCGTCCTCTTCCTCCAGCCGCGCGTTGGCGACCAGGCCCGTTATGACGTCCCGTCCGCCCATCAACGCGCGCAGCGCATTCAGGTGAGCCGCCAAGAAGACGCTCTTGACCGGCACCCCGGCGCGCTGTGCAAACACCGTCACTCCTTGAGCGATCTCCTCGGGAAGTAAGACCTGAAGGTCCGCACTCGCCTCGGCCTCCGCGCCCCTCGCGGCGGCTTCGCCTGCTTCCGGCCCTTCGACACGCCACAGCGGCGACCTCTCCATTTCACCAACCACTCGTTCCCAGTACTCACGGTGCTCCGAACTCCGCAAGGCACGTTGTTCTTCCGCGATAAACTCGCGGTAATCGCTCTGCAGCGGCCGGCTGGACCCGTCCTCTTTTCCCTCCAACCGGTCCAGGTACCGCTCGAAGATCTCCGTCATCAACGCCGCCACGCTCCACCCGTCGATCACCGCATGATGGACGCTCAGCGTCAACTGAAACTCTTCCGTTCCCAGCCGGTGTATAAAAAACCTGGCCAGCGGGCCTCTCGCCAGGTCAAACGCGCGCCGCGCCTCTTCCTCCACGAACCGCTTCAGCTCCTGTTCACGCTCCGTCTGACCCAGTCCCTCCCAATCCGCCACCTCCACGCAGGCTCCCATCTCACGGTGTACGCACTGCAGCGCCTCTTCGTAATCACCCGGGTGCAGCGTCGTCCGCAAGATCGAATGCCTGCGCACCACGGCCGCCAACACCTCTTTCAGCACGGCTTCGTGCAGAGCCCCCTCCACCCTGAGACCGATGACGTCGTGATAGGTCGAACTGCCGCGCTCCCACAGGTTGTGAAAGATCATTCCCGCCTGCAGCCTCGACAACGGGTAGGCGTCTTCGTATCCGGCTTCGATCACCCTCGCCCGATCCGCCTCCGAAAGCAGGCTGAAGGCGGCGGTCCGCTCCCGACGCGCAACTTCTCCACGACCTCCCATCGACTCCGACAGCCGTCGGATCTGCCGCATGGTAAATAAATCTTCCAGCGTGAACTCGGCTCCCCGCTGCTGCGCCTTCGCCTGCACCCGCAGGGCCAGAATCGAGTCTCCGCCCAGGTTGAAGAAGTCGTCCTCAATCCCGACCCGATCGACACGCAGCACCTCGGCCCAGATTCCCGCCAACATCTCCTCCATGGAATTGCGCGGAGCCACATACTGCAGGCTCTTCGGCCTGCCCTCCGGGGCAGGTAGCGCCTTCCGATCGACCTTGCCGTTCGGGGTCAGCGGCAGCGTCTCCAGATAAACGTAGGCTGAGGGGATCATGTAGTCGGGGAGCCTGGGAGAGAGATGCTCGCGCAGCGCCTCGCCTCCGATCTCCTCACCCGTGTAGTAGACCACCAACCGTTTTCCCCCGTCGCCGTCCTCGCGCGCGAGCGCCAACACCTCCCGCACTCCGGGATAGCCGGTCAGGGCGGCTTCGATCTCGCCCGGTTCGATCCGGAAGCCGCGGATCTTCACCTGGAAGTCGTTGCGGCCCTCGAACTCGATTTCGCCGTTCCGCAGCCGGCGCCCCAGATCCCCCGTCCGATAGATTCGCGCGCCGGGCTCCTGACCGAAGGGATCAGGCAGGAGCCGCTCCGCCGTCAGCTCCGGGTGATTGAGATAGCCGCGCGCCACTCCCGCGCCGCCGATGTAAAGCTCGCCCGCCACTCCGATCGGCACGGGTTGCCGATTCGCATCCAGGATGTAGATCCGGGTGTTGCTGATCGGGCGGCCCAGGGGAATACTCCTGAGGCCCTCCGGAACCTCCGTCACGTCGCGCGTGATCGCGAAGGTCGTGGTTTCGGTCGGACCGTAGCAATGAATCAGACGCACCGGGCCGGATTGCGTCAGCACCCGGACAAAAGAGGAGGGCTCGCTCTGCTCGCCTCCGCTCATGAGCAAGCGTAACCGCGACAGCGCTTCCGGAATGACCGATGCATATTGGTTGAAGATCGCAGTCGTCAGAAAAAGCCCGGTGACTCTCTGTTCTTCAAGCAGCCGCGCGAAGGTCTTCGGCTCCAGGAATGCCTCTCGATCGATCACCACCATGCAACCGCCGTTGAGCAGCGGAGCCCAGACTTCCATCGTGGACGCGTCGAAGGCCGGATTGGCGGCCAGCGCCACCCGGTCGTCGGCGTTGAAGTCGGCGTATCCGCAATTCAACACCAGCCGCCCGATCGACCGGTGCGTCAC
>DATEFT010000516.1:0-12046 GCA_035280505.1 Blastocatellia bacterium
CGACCAGACCAACCTGCTGGCCCTCAACGCCGCCATCGAAGCGGCCCGCGCCGGCGAGCACGGATTGGGCTTCGCCGTCGTCGCCGACGAGGTCCGGAAACTGGCGGAGCGATCGGCCCGCTCGACCAAGGAGATCAGCGAGCTGATCGACTCGATCCAGCGCGAATCGCGCGCGGCGGTCGAGAAGACCGAGCAGTCCAACCAGACCGTCAAGGAGTATATCGCCGACTCGTCGATCAGAGAGGCGCTCGCGACCATTCTGACCGCGGTCAGTCAGATCGTGATCTCCACCCAGGAGATCGAGACGGCGACCAGCGAGCAGTCGGCCGGAGCCGAACAGGTCGCCAAGGCCTCCGAAGACCTGACTCGCCTGACGCAGGAGATCAGCGCCGCGACGGACGAACAGTCCACGGGCGCGGCCGAAGTGGTTCGGGCCATGGAGCAGTTGCGCGATATCGTGCAGCAGTCGGTGCAGATGGCCTCCGAACTGCAGAGTTCGGCCGAGAATCTCTACGGCCAGTCGGACAGCCTGACCAAGGTGGTCAACAACTTCAAGGTCGGCGATCAGAACGGCGCCGACGGCGAGCTCTCAGCCCCGGCTCGCAAAGCCCCCCCCGCCGGCCGCCAGCACCTGGTCCACTAAAAAAAAAGCGTACGGGAGCGTCATGCTCGGCGCTTCCCGTACGATCAAGGCAGCTTCAGCTCTGAAGTGAGGACGGGGTAAATCAACAGTCACTGCCCAGCTCCATCCCCATCCCGGCTGGCCGAGAACGCTGCCTGTGCACTTGAGAAAGGCGAGACGGACCGGGAACGGCGAATGGAAAATTCGATTGAGTCAGTACCGCTCGCGATACTGATCAGCCTTTATCTGGTAAAGATCTTCACTTCCTTGGCGGCCATGTTGCAGGTCACGGTCCCGTTGTTGACCGTCACGCTATCGCCTCCCAGGTTATTGCGCAGCACGGTCCCGTTCGACAGGTTGCTGAGGTTGGGGACGTTGATGCTCTGGGAGCCCCAACCGTTGTTGATGCAGACGACCGCCTCGTCGCCGTTCTTGGAACGCTGGAAGGCGTAGAAGCTGTCGGTCACCCACTTCTCTTCCTGCCAGCCGTCCTGCAGCGCCGGGTGGGAGCGCTTGGCGGCGTTGAGCTGCTGGATATAGAGATACAACGGATGGTTCGGATTGAAGCCGTCGAAGAGGTCTTCGCGGTTGCCCGGATCGCCGCACCCGGTGAATCCCTGCTCCGTCCCGTAGTAGAGGATCGGAATGCCGCGAATGGTGAAGGCGAAACCGAGCGCCGTCTTCAACTGCGGCCACTTGTCCCAATTGGCCCCCGGCTTGCCGGTGGCGTTGCACAAGAACCGATTCACGTCATGGTTGTCGATGAAGACCCCGTTCGTGAATTTGTTCTTGTAACGATAGTCGTTCTGAAACCGGTTGTTGATCTGCCACATCGACTGGTCTCTCGCGAAGACGTCGTTGATGGTGTAGTAGAGCGGGAAATCGACCACCGCATCCAGATAGTTGGTGTAATCGGCGACATAAGCCGGATCGCCGTGGAAGACTTCGCCGATGGTGAAGCTGTTGGCGGCGGCATCGAAGTCGCGCAGAAACCACTTCGGCATGTGTTTGGCCGTATCGACGCGGAAGCCGTCCGCGCCGGTCTCGTTCCGCAACCAGTTGATCCAATTCCGGAGTTCCGCGGCGGTCGCCGGGTTCTCCTGATTGACATCGTCGAGCCCGGCGACGTCGCCGTTCTCGATCGACCATTGATCGCCGTAATTGATATCACCGTTGTGGTGAAACCAATCGTATCGGTCGAAGGGCGCCGCGGCGAAGCCGTTGTAAGGCTGGAAATCGCCGGTGTGATTGGGGACCACGTCGATCATGACGTAGAGGCCCTTGCCGTGCGCCGCATTGACCAGCGCCTTGAGCTTGTTCATATCGCCCAGGTGACCGTCGATTCCATAGAAATCGTAGGTCCAGTAGCCGTGGTAAGCGTTTTCACTCCGCTGCATGGTGACGGGTGTGATCCAGATCGCGGTGAAGCCCATGCCCTTGATGTAGTCCAGTCTGTTGATCACTCCCTGGAAATCGCCTCCGTGATACCTCCGCTGATCGCCGCGGTTGGCATAGAAGCCGCCGTAGTTGTCGTTGGAGGTGTCGCCGTTCGAAAAGCGATCGGTCAGCATGAAATAGATCGATTGCCGACTCCAGTCGGTCGGTTCGAGCATGCTGGCGCGGGGTGGAACGATCATGCTCAACAGCATGAAGCAGAGCAGCGGCACACCTGGGATCCATAAACGGCTTAGTCGGTTCATTGCAGGCTCCTTGTGGATGGTGTAACGGTGAATAACTGACGGACAGGCCACCAGAAGTCCCAATCCATGCGGCCACCATTCTCGCAACCCAGAGCCGGAGACCCCTTCTTCCCGGATCCCCCACCTCGCCTCGCGCCTGCTCCCACCGTCACGGATCATCAGCGATGCCTCCGTCATGCCTCTGTCATGCCTCTGTCACGAAGGATCCCCAATCTTCAATGACGAGCGGGAGAATGAGAGTCGGCTTTCGTCCCGAAGATCTCGGCGTCTCTGCTGGTGCCTATCAGCCCGGCTCGATCTTTCAAGCGCTATCCGTTCAGGCCCCCTGGGCCGGTACCCCCTCCAGGTAGAGCTCAAGATCGCTTAAACTAATCACATCAATCTGAACTGTTCATAGCGTATCCGGTTTGCGCCGACGTGGGGAGTTACCTGACCGTATCTTACGGTTACTCCCTTCTGTTGCGTATGGTTAGCCCGACGTTACACCGCGATTCGTAACCATGCCGCGTCGAGTCGGCGCCCGCGAATCCCGGTCGAGCCCGATTTCAGCACCCTTCCGTGCAAGAAATCCCCAACCGATCGTCAGGATCCCGCCAAGAAAACCCCAAGGTAAATCGGTGATTGTGGGGTCAACGAAGCCGTCGGTGGATTGATGACTGGTGCCCGATCCGCCTCGAAGTTGGAACTAATCAAGAAAAACTGGAGATTAAACCAAGAAAAACCATGGAGCTGATAAGCCATTTCATATCCATGTCATAAGGAGCGTGCCATGAAAAAACTCGTGATCTGTTCTCTCTTATCATCAGCCGCCCTGGTCTCCGGTCTGTGGGTGACCAGAGCCATCAACCGGCAGCCTCCCGACCAGGCGCAGGAGATCGAAACCCTCAGGCCCGGCGCGGGCCTGTCCTTACAGAAATTGGTGCAGAAATCGGAGTTGATCGTGACGGGGCAGTGCCTCGGCACACACAGCTCCTGGATCGATCGCCGGCTCGTCACGACCGCCACGGTGGCGGTGGGCGAGGCGATCAAGGGCAGCGCGGCCCAGACCGTCAACGTCGTGCTGCCGGGAGGCGTGGACCTCAAGCGTGAGGTCCCGATCGCCATGACCTATCCCGGAGCGCCGTCGATCCAGGCGCAGGAACAGGTCTTTCTCTTTCTCAAACCTTCAGGCGAGGTGGCCAACAGCTATGCCGTGACGGGATACGCGCAGGGCAAATTCTCGATCGTCGAGAACGATCAGGGACAGAAGATGGTCGCCCAGGATCTGACCAAGACGCAGACGTCGGGCGGGACCGGCGTGGTCCGCGGCAACCTGCCGTTGACCCCATTGCCGGTCTTCGTCGAGCAAGTCAAACAGTACGTCCAGTAAGAGCCCCCCGCTCTTCCATTTCCACAGGCTACTCGCCATTGAAGGAGAATTTATGAAACGAAAGAGCACTGAGATCTTCCTGATCCTCTGCTTGCTGCTGGCCAATGCCGTCCCGGGGCTGGCGGGAGGTTCCACCGAGACCCTGGATGTCACCAAGCTCAAGCCGTCGCCGATCGCCGGCCAGGTTCTGGCCAACGTCGTCCCCATCCGCTGGGACGTCAGATGCATCCCGGTCAAATTCAGATTGAACGACACGCAGGATCCGATCCCCGATCCGCTGGGAGGACCGGGGCTGCCGCTCGGTGACGCCAAGGCCGCGCTCCGCTCCGCGCTCAAGACCTGGAACGAGATTCCGACCTCGTTCATCGAGATGAACCTCTCCGGAACCACGGACAATCCGGGGCTCACCGGGTTCGATTTCGTCAATGAAGTGAGCTTCCGGACGCCATTGGACGCCGGGTACATCGCCGTCTCGCCCTCGACCACCCTGGCCACCGACCTCAAGTTGACTCACGGCCTCGATATCGACGGGGACGGCGATTCGGACGTCTCCAGAAAGATCGACGTGGCGACCGATGTCGACGGCGACGGCGATATCGAATTTCCGGCGGGCTTCTACAAAGCCGGCACCATCCTGGACAACGACATCGAGTTCAACGTCAACCCGACCCTCGGTTACCGATTCACGGTCAAGGAGGAGGAGATCGACGACAACGACGCCTCGGTCGACCTGCAGGCGGTCGCGACCCACGAGTTCGGCCATTCGCACGGGCTCGCGCACAGCATGGAGAATCAGGTCAACCGTCAAGACGGAACGGAAGCGACCATGTTTCCGTACATCGACACCAACGACCCGAAGGCCGAGCGGAAGCTTCGTTCGCTCGCCATCGACGACATCGCCTGGAGCTCATATCTCTACCCCGAAGGGACCGACTCTTACGGCCCGGCGGCCGCCAAACACGACGACATCCCCTTCGACCACAAGTTCGGTCTGATCAAGGGCGAGGTGGAGCATGGAGTGTTGGACCAGCCGTTGGCCGGCGGTTGCGTGTTCGCGGTCAATGAAGAGACCAACGAGCGGCTGGTCAGCGGTTTCAGCGGCAAGACCCGGATCTCGGTCAACCTCGACACCGGCGACGTCGCCACGACCGGCAATCCCAAGCTCGATATCGTCAACGGCTCTTACGTGATCCCCGTGCCGCGGGGCAAGTACGTGGTCGGAATCGAGGCGGTGGACGGCACTCCGGTCTCGGCCGACGCGATCAACCTGACGACTCTGATCGGCGCCATCTACGGCCAGCCGACCTTCAACGAAGAGTTCTATAACGGGAAGAAAGAGCGGGACCGCGAAGTCAATCTCGGGGAGCGCATCAAGATCTCGGTCTCCTCGGGAGAGGTCAGGTCGGGGATCGATCTGGTGACGGCCGATTCGATCAATCTCAACAACTTCGGGTCGCTCGACCAGCTCGGCTTCATCAACCCGCTGCCGCCGGGATACCTCTACGCCGTGCAGGTCCCGGCCTCACAGATCACCGCGGTCAATCCGGACGGCAAACTCCTGATTCAGGGCGTGGCCTTCGACACCTATCCCTACGATTCGTCCGTCGCTCCGGTCTTCGCCAAGGCCGTTCTGACGACCGGCGTGGTCAACCCGGACAACAGCGTGACCATCGACCTCGCTCATCCGTTGGAGGAGAAGAAGCCGTTCGTCGCGCAGGATGGAGACTTCTCTCCGTTCTATTTCAGCGACCCCAAGGCTTTGGGACAGACCGTTCTCGAAAGGATCGCCAACGGAGAGATCACCAACCTCTTCATCGTGCTCCAGGTCCCGACCACCACCCCCTATCCCGGCTTCAGCGGCCAACCGCCGCTGATCGGAATGAGCCCGGATGGGCCGGGCGGGTCGTACGTCTCGGACAACGGTGGGGCCACCTGGACGCTCCGATCGGACGTCAGGTTCGGTTTCTCGCTGGTCGTCTCGAAACCGGCCAAGTCGCACAAACACTAGACTGAAGGCCTGGCCGACAGAATCGGTGGACCAACCGCGAAAGACGCGGAAGAGGCGAAATCAAAGACCTTTCGCGTCTTCCGCGTCTTTCGCGGTTAAGAAATATCGGATCGAGACCGAGAATACGCGCCACCCCTGAATCAGAGGCGGCGCGTTCCCGTTACCCAGTGAGCTGAGGACTCACGCATCCAAAATATTGAGAGTGGCGGCCACCGACTGGCGTAAGACGCCGCTTCGGCCGCTCAGGCCGGTGGGGCTCAAGTCGTCGGCCGCACTAAGCATTTCTACCCCGTTGGCTGAGGACGCTAAAACAACTCTGACATTCTTGATCTTCTCTTCCAGCGCCTCGCGAGCCTGTTGTGCCTGTTCCTTGGCATGTTGGGCGGCATCGGCCTTCTGCGTCTGCCGGCTCAATTCCTCTCTCAGCGTCTGCTCATTCTGTTGAGCCGGTAACCGCCCGAAACAGTAACCGACGATCACGAAGATGATCGGTTCCAACCTCATGATCAATCGTTCATCGGTCACGGGTTTGATCCAGCCCAGCAACGCCGCGCCGTAAAGCAGAACGAAGAGCGAAATGACGATTGTCACCCCCCAATTCCGGACGGCACCCATGGCCTTCGATCCCGGCGGGGGCTCCTGCACAGGTTTGACCTTCATAGTTCCGATCCTTGTCGATCGCCGCGCCCCGGAGATTAAGTCGTTGCCAAAACTGGAGCGGGTGGTATATAAAGTCCACTCCTTTCACAAAAGCCTGGCGCGGCGTAGAAGTTGCGGCACGGATCAGGGCGGCTTTTCAGAATTGCCGGTATGACATCGTCTTTGCTAGTATAATTCTTAGTCAGAGAAGGTGTTACATCATTAACAATTAGCGTATTCCCTGGTTATGTTTTCATTAACAAGATCGATGTCCGATCCGGGGAATTCTGAATACTGATCATTGCCAAGCCATGATTGACCTTCATGACATAAGGCCCCAATCGAGCGCGAAAGCTATCATCGGCGCCGAAGAAAATTTGGGCCCTGGTCATAAATACAGGCCTGCGGTCGCGATCGAACTCTTCATCCAGATACAGGGATTGCAATTAAGAGGTTCTCTTTATGTCTTCGCCTGCGGAGATAACAGAACTGTTGATCAATTGGAGTAACGGCGATGCGGCGGCATTGGAGATTCTGATGCCGCTGGTCGAACGGGAGCTCCACCGCATCGCGCACAACTACATGCGGCATGAACGGCCCGGTCACCTGTTGCAGACCACCGCTCTGATCAACGAGACCTTTCTCCGGTTGATCGATCAGAAACGCATCCAGTGGCAAAACCGCGCGCAGTTCTTCGGAATTTCGGCCCAGATCATGCGGCGCGTCCTGCTCAACTATGCGCGGGACCAGCATCGGCTGAAGCGCGGGGGCCATGGCGTGCGCGTCTCGCTCTCGGTGCTCGACCAGATCGAGGCGGAGACCTCGGTCGACCTGCTGGCGCTCGACGAAGCGATGCAGCGGCTGGCGAAGATCGACTCCCGCAAGAGCCTGGTGGTCGAGTTACGTTATTTCGGGGGGCTCAGCGTCGAAGAGACCGCCGAAGTCCTGAAAGTGGCGCCGGTGACGATCCTCCGGGATTGGAACTTTGCGAAGGCCTGGTTGGCACGTGAAATGAGGCATGGAAATTAAAGATTGGGAGCGTCTCGAAGAGTTGTTTCATGCCGCGGCCGGCCTCAGCGGCGAGGCGCGGAACGAATTCCTGACGCGTGAGTGTCAGGACAACGCGGAGCTGCGGGCCGAGATCGAGTCGCTGATCGCGGTCTCGGAAGGGCAGTCCGCCTTTCTGGAGGAGCCGGCCTTCAACCTGGGGTTGAAGGTGTTGGCGGTCGATACCTCCGAATCGCTCGCGGGCAAGACCATCGGTTCCTACCGGCTCCTGCAACTGCTCGGTCAGGGCGGCATGGGTGAGGTCTACCTGGCCGAGGATACGCGGCTGGGGCGCCAGGTGGCGCTCAAGTTTCTGGCGCGCCGTCTCGCCTCCGACACCTGGGCCAAGCGGCAATTGATCAAAGAGGCGCAGGCCGTGGCCCTGCTCGACCATCCCAACATCTGCACGCTCTACGGCCTGGAGGAGGCCGACGGCCACAGCTTCATCATCATGCAGTATGTCGAGGGGGAGATGCTGTCGAGCCTGATCCGCGGGCCGCGGCCGGACGCCAAACAGGTGCTGCTCCTGGCCGCCCAGATGGCCAGCGCGCTCACGGAAGCCCACGCCCACGGCATCATCCACCGGGATATCAAGCCGCAGAACATCATCCTGACCGCGGACGGCCAACTGAAGGTCCTGGACTTCGGACTGGCCAAGATCATTCAGGGAGAACAGGTCGCCAGCACGAACGACTCGCAGGTCGGGGTGATCATGGGGACCGTGGCCTACATGTCGCCGGAGCAGCTCCGCACCGAGCGGCTCGACTTCCGCACCGACATCTTCAGTCTGGGCGTGGTGCTCTACGAGGTCATGAGCGGGCGGCATCCGTTCGCCTGCGGCAACGATGCGGAGACCATCTCGGCGATCCTGACCAGTTCCGGGCCGCCGTTGCCCCAGGGCGCCGACGGGATCTCTCAACAGTTGGCGGCCGTGATCCGCAAATGCCTGGAGAAGGACAAGGAGCGGCGCTATCAGTCGGCCAGCGAATTGCTCCTGGATCTGCAGAACATCGACCACCACGCGCCGCCCCGGCGGATCAGCCCCACCCTCGCGGTCTCGCTGCTCGCCGCGCTCTTCGCCCTGCTGATCGCCGGCTTCCTGCTGGTCAATCGCGAGACTGATCATGTGCCGATCGTGGCCGTGCTCCCGTTCTTCAACGCGAGCGACAATCCGCAGTTCGACTATCTGATCGAGGGCCTGGCCGAGAGCCTGACCACCACGCTGGTGCAGAAGCCGCCGCTCAAAGTCAGACCCTATACCACCGTCAGCGGCTACAAGGGCCCCGACGTCGATCAGTTGCGGGCCGGGCGTGAACTGAAAGCGGATGCGATCCTGGTCGGGCGGGCCGAGCGGGACGGGACCAAGCTCATGTTGAGGGCCCAGTTGCTGAGGGTCTCGAACGGCGAGCGGCTGTGGAACGCCAATTACGATTTGAACCAGATCGAGGCCTGGACCTTGCCCGAGGCCATGTCCAGCTTCGTCCTCTCCGAGCTGGGCGTGACGCCGGACCAACCGACGCGGGAGAAACTGGAGCGGCCGCACCCCATCATCAAATCCGAGGCCTTTCATGAATACCTGCGCGGGCGCTACTTCTGGAACCAGCGGAACCGGGAGAAGGAGAACATGCAGCGGGCCATCGAGTTCTTCAGAGGGGCGATCAATATCGATCCCGCCTTCGCTCAGGCCTACGCGGGCCTGGCCGACTCCTATGCCCTCTCGAACCTGGCGGCTTACGGTCAGATGCCGACCAAAGAGGCCATGACGCGGGCCATTGCGGCCGCGAAGCAGGCGCTGCAGATCGACAGCTCCATCCCCGAGGCTCATAACACCCTCGGCATGATCAAGCTGAAGTACGAATGGGAATGGGATCAGGCCGAGAACGAGTTCAAGGAGGCCATCAAACTCAATCCCGATTACGCGCCCGCGCACCACTGGTACTCCAACCTGCTGATCATCACCGGCCATCCTAACGAGGGGCTGGCCGAGAGCGAGATCGCCAGAAATCTCGACCCTTTCTCTTCCCTGGCGCACGTCAATTACTGCCGCGCCTTCTATTTCACGCACCAATACGACCGGGCCGCCACCTGTTTCAACGAGCTGCTCAAAGAGTCGCCCGACGACCCGGGCGCCCTCTACGTGCTCGGATTCATCTATCAACAGAAGGGGATGAACGACGAGGCCATCCGGCTCTTCCGCCGGCTCTACGAACAGAACAAGCGGCTCTGGATCGCCCCGCTCGGATATACCTACGGCCGGGCCGGCCGGAGAGCCGAGGCCTACCGAATCCTCGCCGAGGCTGAAACGCTGGAGAAAGAGAAGTACTTGCCGCCGATGGAGAAGGCCGTCATCTACATCGGGCTGGGCGATCACGAGCAGGCCTTCTTCTGGCTGGAGCGATCCTACGAGGAGCGGTTCTCGTCCCTGACCTATCTGACCGTGGATCCGGTCTTCGCCAGCCTCCGCCACGACCAGCGATATGCCGACCTGGTGCGCCGCCTCAAGCTCAAGTCCCAGACGGATTAAAGACCGGTTTCGAAACCGCGAAAGACGCGAAAGACGCGAATTCAACCATCCGTCGTGTCTTTCGCGTCAACCGTGAAAGGCCCGCGCCAGGCGTTCGGCGACTGACTGCGCGGCCGGGCGTTCGTGCGGGACGGGGCTGAGCAACTCCGAGACCAGATCGCAAATGGCCGCCGGCACGCCGCGCCGCAGCTTCCGAAGGGGCCGGAAGTTCTCGGAGTCCGGGATCTCTCCGGTCAATAACAGGTAGATGAGCGCACCCAGGGCGTAGAGATCTTCGGGGACTCGCGATTCCACGCGGCCTGCCGCCGGATCCTCTCGAAACTCTGGAGGAATGAACCCCGGAGTCCCCCAGGGACTGGGGTCCGGCTGATCGACCGGGCAGGCGCCCTCAAAATCGAGCGGGCGCAGTTCGCCCCGCCTGGAGATGATGAGGTTGGTCGGTTTGCAATCGCGCCAGGCCCAGCCCGTCGAGTGAATGCGCGAGAGCAGGGTGGCGAGCCGCCGCGCGTATCGGATTCCGACCGAGACCGGAAGCCGGCGGCGTCGGCGATGCAGAAAGGACTGCAGCGTCTCGCCCCTCAGACATTCGGTCACCAGATAGTAGTTCTGCTCCGCCTCGAACGATGAGTAGACCCGCGGAGCCGCGATCCCGGCGGCCGACAGCGAACGGAGAACGCGCTCTTCATGGCGAACGCGCCAGACGCCGTCGCGGCCGTCCCAGCCGACCTCGCCGCCCCGCCGTCCTTCTTTCAGGATGCAGAGGCGCGGCGGAGTCCGGCTCAGATCATAAGCCCGGTAGACTCCGCCCTTCCCTCTCTGGGTCAGAGCCTGGAAGGCCCGATAGGTGGTCTGCAGCGGGGTCACGAGCGGAGGGGCGCTCAGATCCCGTCGCCGGGCGGCGAAAGGATCCGAGACCCAATCCGGTCTGGCCATCTCTGTATCGCGCAGGTCGGGGACGAGCCTGCCGTTTGGATCCCGGATGGCGAGCAGGCGCCTCCCGTCGGGGTCCTCGATCTCCAGGCGCTCAAATCCACCGTACCGGTAGTAGATACAACTGTCCGGGTGGAGCCGAAGGTCGAAGGGCACCGCCGGCGCGATCATGCCGGCCGTCAAATCATGCAGACACTCGGCGAGGAAGATCAACTCTTCGTCATCTCTGGGATAGACGGTAATCACCTTCCCGATCTGAGTGTATCCATAATAGATGCCGGCATTGATCCGGTTGAGCTCCTGCAGCGAGATCGGCGCCTTGAACATGGGTCCGCGCCGTTGGAGCAAGGGAGCGATCTTCTCCAACGTGTCATTGGCGGTGAGGACGGTCGCGGAGACATGTATTTTCCACCCCTGGCGGGGATCACCCGAGCTGAGGAGGCGGTTGTACCGCCAGATGGATCCGGGCTCGGCCAGGGGAAGGTAGGCCGAACAGAGTTCCAACCAGCGACCGCACATGGCTGCGGGTTGAGGGGGAGGAGATGCCGGATGATCGATAGCGTTCATGCCAGTACCGCTGAGTACCTGGTTAAGAAGATCGGGAATAGACCGCGAAAGGCACGGGATGCGCGCCTCTCGCGGTTGAAGAAAAAAGAGCGAAAAGTGGTCGGCACCCTATCGAACCGGCATTACGTCAGATTGACGTCCAGTTTGTCGTCGATTCCGAACGGCAGGTTCGAGATGGTGCCCGGAGTGCAGACCGCGTTGGCGACCAGATAGGCCCGCGCTCGCGGGATGTACGGATCGTCCCCATCGGTATCCGTCGATTGCAGACGAGCCAGTTGCGCCGGAGTCGAGGCGAACTGTGCCATGTACTCGTTCCAGGCGGCAGTTCCGATCCCGGCATGAATCGCCTTGATCGCCTTCTCCCGAAAAGCGTGCCCCAACTCAGGATTCTTCAATAGTTCGTCTCGCTTGGCTTCAATCATCTGCTGAATGGTCATCAAATTTCTCCTTTCAGAAACCAACTGCTTTGGAAAGTAAATTTCTTGAAGCTCTGAGGCTTAACCGCGAAATACGCGAAAGCTTGATGATTTCGCGCGTTTCGCGGTCTGAATCTCAAATTACAAAGAACTCAATTTCCACAGTACTGACGGTGAGTCGCGGCCGGCCGTGATCGACCGGCTCGCGGTAAGCGGCGCGCCAT
>DATEFT010000517.1:0-3053 GCA_035280505.1 Blastocatellia bacterium
GGACAATCGTCTCGGCCTGGCCCGGTGGCTGGTCAGCCCCGATCATCCGCTGACCGCCCGGGTGGCCGTCAATCGCTTCTGGCAAATGTTCTTCGGGACCGGGCTGGTCAAGACCACGGAGGATTTCGGCGTCCAGGGAGAGTGGCCGTCACATCCCGAACTGCTCGATTGGCTGGCCGTTTATTTGATGAGCGGGAGGGCCGGGGCCAACGATTCATCGTCGCGGGAGTGGGATCTCAAAGCCCTGCTCAAGACCATCGTCATGAGCGCGACCTATCGCCAGGAATCGAAGGTCGCCGCCTCCCTGCTGGAGCGCGACCCGGACAATCGGCTGCTCGCGCGGGGCCCGCGATTCAGGCTCTCGGCGGAGATGATTCGCGATCAGGCGCTCTCGATCTCGGGGCTGCTGGTCGAGCGGCTCGGCGGGCCGTCGGTCAAACCTTATCAACCCGACGGGCTCTACAAGGACATGGCCTTTGCGGGCCTCACCGGATACGACCGCGATCAGGGCGAAGGATTGTGGCGGCGCAGTCTCTACACTTTCTGGAAGCGGACCGTGCTCTCGCCCAACATGCAGGTCTTCGATGCCTCGGCGCGCGAATTCTGCACGGTGCGCGACACTCGCACCAACACGCCGCTGCAATCGCTCAACCTGATGAACGACGTGACCTACACGGAGGCCTCGCGTTTGCTGGCCCAACGGATGCTGCTGGAAGGCGGGGAGACGCCGCGGGCGCGGCTCGGCTGGGCCTTTCGCCTGGCGACCTCGCGGCCGCCCACCGATCCGGAACTCGAAATTCTGCAGCGGAACCTGGATCGGCAGCGGGAGCTCTTCGCGCGCAATCCACAGGCTGCGGCCCGATTGCTGTCGGTCGGCGACCGGCGAAACGACGCGAAGCTGAACGCGGCCGAACTGGCGGCGTATGCGGCCACCGCCAGCCTGATCCTGAATCTCGATGAAGTGATCACGAAGCAGTAGGAGCCGGAGGATCGATTACCGATGAATCCATTGACTGAAAACCTGACCATGATGACCCGCCGGCATTTCTTCGGCCGGTTGAGCCTGGGACTCGGGACCGCCGCGCTGACCTCGCTGCTCAGGGAGCACGGTGATGCCGCCGGACTTCAGGGCCGTGAGGCCGTGGCCGGTCTGCCCGGTCTGCCGCATTTCGCTCCGAAGGCCAAGCGAGTGATCTACCTCTATCAGGCCGGGGGGCCGTCGCAACTGGAACTCTTTGATCCGAAACCGCAGCTCGAGAAGCAACGCGGCCAGAACCTGCCGGAATCGATTCGGATGGGCCAGCGATTGACCGGGATGACCGCTCATCAATCGAACCTGCCGACCGCACCGTCGATCTATAAATTTGCGCAGCACGGTGAATCCGGGGCCTGGCTCAGCGAACTGCTGCCGCATACGGCCGGTGTCGTCGATCGATTGAGTTTCATCAAGTCCATTCATACCGAGCAGATCAATCATGATCCGGCCATCACGTTTTCGCTGACCGGATTTCAGATCGCCGGGCGCCCGAGCCTCGGGTCCTGGGTGGCCTATGGATTGGGCAGCGAGAATCAAGATCTGCCGGCCTTCATCGTCATGGTCTCGGTCGGCCGGTCCGGCGGCGATCAACCCCTGTACGACCGGCTCTGGGGGAGCGGCTTTCTGGCTTCGCGTTATCAGGGCGTCAAGTTTCAGAACGGCCCGGACCCGGTGCTCTATCTCTCAAATCCTCCGGGCATCGACCGGCAGGCCCGCCGCCAGTTCCTGGATGATCTGGCGGAACTGAACCGGATCCAGGCCCGCGAATTCGGCGATCCCGAGATCCTCTCGCGCGTGGCGCAGTACGAGATGGCCTACCGGATGCAAAGCTCGGTGCCCGAACTGACGGACCTCTCCAAAGAGCCCGCCAAGACCTTCGACCGTTACGGCCCGGATGCCCGCAAGCCGGGGACCTTCGCCGCCAACTGCATTCTGGCGCGGCGCCTGGCCGAGCGCGGCGTGCGCTTCATCCAGTTGTTCCATCGCGGCTGGGATCAGCACGGAGACCTGCCGAAGAATATCGTCAAACAATGTCAGGACACCGACCAACCTTCGGCCGCCCTGATTCTGGATTTGAAGGAACGGGGACTGCTCGAAGACACGCTGGTGATCTGGGGCGGTGAATTCGGACGGACGGTCTACTCGCAGGGGAAATTGACCGAGGACAATTACGGGCGCGATCATCACCCGCGCTGCTTCACGGTCTGGCTGGCCGGCGGCGGCATCAAGCCGGGACTTACCATCGGCGAGACGGACGATTTCAGTTACAACATCGTGCGCGATCCCGTGCACGTCCACGACCTCAACGCCACGATCCTGCATTGCCTGGGAATCGAGCACCAGAAGCTGACCTATCGGTTTCAGGGGCGCGATTTCCGGCTGACCGACGTCCATGGCGACGTGATCGAACGGATTCTGTAGGCGATCTTTTCGGTTTTTCTTAAACCGCGAAACACGCGAAATACGCGAAAGCTGAAGGAGCGAAGATTATTTCGTGCGGATCTACATCTTTCTTCCGATCCTGTTCCTGTTGCTGGTGAATGGGCCGCTGATGGCCCCGATGGCCCCGGCCGGTTTGAAGTCGCCGGTTCGCGTGACCGTGGCTTTCGATGCCGATTGGCGGTTTCTGAAGGCCGATGCCGCCGGCGCCGAAAAGCCCGATTTCGACGACCAGGGCTGGCGCACTCTCGACGCGCCTCATGACTGGAGCATCGAAGGGCCCTTCGATCGGAAGCATCCGACCGGCGGGGCCGGCGGTTTTCTGCCCGCCGGCATCGGTTGGTACCGCAAACGGTTTACGCTGCCGGCGAACCAGGCCGGGCGCCGCCACTTCATCGAGTTCGACGGGGTCATGGCCAACAGCGAGGTCTGGATCAACGGCTACCGGCTGGGGAAGCGGCCTTACGGCTATGTCAGTTTCCGCTACGAGCTGACCGGCCACCTGCGCTTCGGAGGCCCGCCGAATATCCTGGCCGTTCGCTGCGATAATTCCGCGCAGCCGGCCTCGCGCTGGTAT
>DATEFT010000518.1:0-12820 GCA_035280505.1 Blastocatellia bacterium
AGATCGTGGCGCTGGCAACGCCGGAGCAGTTGACGCGCATTTTTGATCTCGACTTGTGGCGCGCCGCCCAGGCCGGACGGGACGAGCAGTTCGACGCCCACCGTTTCGGCGTATGGCTCGAAGTGCTGGTGGAATCCGGCGTCGCCGCGGCGGCGCAGAAGCTCTCGGGGATGGACGTCGACCTCGTAATCGCCGGGCTCGCGCAGCACGCTCTCGTCTACGACATTGCGGCGATTACGCCCTTTGAGTCGACGGATGGAGAACTGGTCACCTTCTACGCGGACGCGATCAGCGAATTTGATCATGGGCTCAAATTCGACGTCGGCGGCTACCTGCTCCTGGCCAAGCGCGCCGACTCCTGGGAGGCGATCGTCGAGGTCCTGATGTCCCTCGACACGTGCCATCCCGACTACTTTCATCAAGTGATGCAGGGCTGCCGGGCGCTCTCAAACTCCGGGCGCGAGATCGATGGGCTGGACGATCTGCTCTCCGAGAGGGATCAGGCCATGCTCGATCTGGCGGTCGATCGCGAAGGACGCCGGGAGAAACGGGGTTATGTGACGCCCGCGCAGGCCCGCGCGTTCCTACAGATGTCACGGGAGCTTCAGCTCGGGAGCGCCGCCGCGCCGCCCGCCAACCCGCTCACCGGCGCATATTTCCGGGCCATCGACGAGAGGAGAGCGGCGGACGTCAACCGCGCGTCAAGCGAACCCGAGCTTTTGGCGGCCGGATCAGAAGCGGCGACCGATCCGCCCATCCCTGAGGACTTCGCGGAGGCGGTCGCGGCGGTCTTCGAGATACTTTCCGATGCCGGGATCCTGACATCGCCGCCTCGTGCCTTGCCTGACGGATCAGATGGGCGCGCCCAACGTCTCGGCCGCATCCGCGCGCATCTGGAGTTCGCGTTAGACCGCGACCCGGCCGCCGATGCGGCGAGGAACGAGGAACTCGCCTATCTGGCGAACACGCTGATGGCCGGATGTTCCATCCAGAGGCGACCCTTTACGGCGCAGGAGGCGTCGGATGCAGCCATCGCGATCTGTAACCTTGGTCTGGAAAACTGGCCACCGCACTGGCTCCCGGAGAATGTGATGGCGCCGCCCATCTCCTTCCTCACCGATCACGACCTGGTCAGCGTCTTCCAGGTCGGGTGGACGGTCCTTCATTGCAAAGTCGGCATGTATGCGGCGGAACAACTGATCGGAGTCCTGGACCGGATGCGGTGCGACGACGACGAGCTTCAAGCGGAGATGGAGGTGCTTCGCGTCAAGATGGCGAAACATTGGCAGGCGGGCGCGCCGTGGCATGCCCGGGACGCACTGGATGTGATTGCGACCATGGATCTGCTGGCGTGGACCGCCCTGCTCGCGTTGATTGACGAATGCCCGGTGCTGCACGCGGGCATCGGAGCGTCACAGGACTCACGAACGCTCTCGGTCAGAGCCGCTGACTTCGAGTTCATTTCGGAAAACAACCAGATCGCGTCCATCCGCGAATTCCTGCGGTCACTGCCGGAAACATTGAGCCGCTGACCGGCCAGCAGATCTTTTCAGTGACGAGGCTTGACTTGAGCCGTGCGCTCCCTTTGAGTCAAAGACAGGGCTTTTTAGGTTTGACCTTTTACCTGCTGAAGACAAATAAGGGTTAGCGGAACGGAATAATTGGAACTGGCACGGGCTGTGAGTGCGTGACGTTGCTCAGCAGCATGAGGAATTTTGCGCAGCCCCATGGATCTGAGCAGCACAACTGTACCGGGCTGAGAAGATGAACTCTGGGTAATGGTGGAGATTGATGATGACCCGAGTGAGGCGGCTCAAATCAAGCGGAAACGTCGGTCTGCATGACTTCGAGTTTCTTCAACCGATAGCGCAACTGGTCACGGGAGATGCCCAGCAATTCGGCGGCTCGCGTCTGGTTGTTGTGACTACGATTCATGGCCTGTTCGACGAAACACATCTCCACCGATTCCAGTTGAACTCCTTCCGGCGGTAAAGGGAAGAGCCGGGGCAGATCGATGGCTTCGGCCGAGGAATGAGCCGTCTCTTTGGGGGCGGCGATTGCGGTCGGCATTTCCGGTGGAGGCGTCGCGATCTGCTCTTCATTGACCAGACCTCTCGGCAGCCAGTCAACGGTGATCAATTCGTCGTCTTCGAGAATTATCGATCGCTCGATCACGTTGCGGAGCTCACGAACATTGCCGGGCCAGCCGTAGTGCTGAAAAATCTCAACCACTTCCGGTCCCAGGCCGCGAATTCGCCTTCGCAGCTTTTCATTGAAAACGTTGATGTAATAGTCGGTCAACAGCATGACGTCCGAGCCCCGCTCGCGCAGGGGCGGTAGATCGATCTCGATCACGGAGAGGCGGTAATAGAGGTCGAGCCGAAACCTCCCGGCGTCACTCTCACCTTTGAGGTCGCGGTTCGAGGCGGCGATGACTCGCACATCGAGCCTGAGATCCTTCAATCCCCCGACGCGGCGAAATGTCCCCTCTTCCAGGACGCGCAGCAACTTGGCCTGTAAGGCGAGTTCCAGTTCGCCGATCTCGTCTAGAAAGACCGTTCCGCCTTCAGCCTGCTCAAAGAGCCCTTCCTTGCGCCCTTTGGCGTCGGTGAAAGCGCCCTTTTCATAGCCGAACAACTCGCTCTCGATCAAAGTCGAAGGGATCGCCGCGCAATTGATCGCGATGAAGGGCTGTTCGGCGCGGCGCGAGCTGTAATGAATCGCTTTGGCGACGAGATCTTTACCGGTCCCGCTCTCGCCTTGCAGCAAAACCGTGGAGGCCTCGCTTTCGGCGACCTTGCGGGCCATCGTAATCATCTGTTTCAGCGCCGACGATTCCCCGATGATCTGATCGAAGCTGAATTCACGAGTCCGCTCGCGCCGGATTTGATGGACCTCTTTTCGCAACTGACCGGCCTCGAGCGCGTTGCGAATGGTAATCTGGAGTTCGTTCAGGTTGATCGGTTTGCTGATAAAGTCATAGGCGCCGCCACGTAATGCCGCCAGCGTATCTTCGATCATGACATTGCCCGTAATCATGATCACGACCGCCTGTGACTGACGATTCTTGATCTCCTTGAGAACGTCCAAACCGGAACCGTCGGGCAGGTGGACGTCGAGCAGGACGACCGCCGGGTGTTCCGCCTCGAATGTCGCGAGTGCGCCTGCGATCGTGCCGGCTTCGGCTGATTCATAGCCCCAGCCGGATAACGCCACTCTCAAGGTGTAGCGCATCATCGGTTCATCATCAACGACCAGGATCTTTTCTTTTGCCATAATCTCAGGTGGTGGTTAGAGATCGATTGTTGGAATGGCCCGAGACGCCTTGATGAAGCGCTCGCAGAGAGTGCGCCTCATCAAGGCATCGCTATCGAAGCCGCGCGTGCCGATCCCTTCAGCCCCCGACGCACTCAGCTTACACTCGGGCGGGCCTGAGGCGGGCGGACGATCTCCACGGAACATTTGGCATGCGTGGCTACGGCATTCGAGACTGAACCGAGCAGCAGACGCGTCAGCCCACGATATCCGTGGGAGCCGAGCACAATCAGGTCCGCGCCCCAGGACTCGGCCTCCTCCAGGATCCTCGATACCGTATGGCCTTCCACGACTTTGGGAATGATCTCGAGCGCGGTTCCCAAAGATTGTCGAATCCGTTTCTCGGCGCCCACGACTATGGTTTGCGCTTGCTCTTTGGCCGCCTCATCGGCTTCAATGTAGGAGTTATTAGTTAGAGCCCATGCCTCCGTGGTCGGAAGGTAAGGCGGTTCGACCACTGATAGGATCTCCAGCATGCTGCCTGTCGGCCATGGGCGCCGTGCGATTTCATCCGCGGCCTTCAGGCTGAATTCGGAGCCATCAACTGCTAACAGGATTTTCATACCGACCTCCTCTTTCTTCAGGATCAATAAGCCCGCCGGTGCAGGGTGATCAACAGAATCCACCAGTGAACCGGCTCCATAAAGAACCTTTTGCGTTTTAAGGAGTGCAACGGGCGTGCCAGATCCACCTTGGAGTGAGAGTCGCCCGGAACCATCTCTAATTGGTAGGAATAGCATTCGAATCGAGACCGCGCCCGGCCGAATCGGGGCGCGGGAAATTCCACATCGGCTGCGCGAAAACCCGCAGTCAGAGGTTGCGGACTTTTTCATCCCCGGGTTGTCTGAGTTACCCCGTCCGCCAATCCGACCGGAATCCCGGTTTTATTGCTGACGGTCGGTGCGAGCCGGTCACCTGGATTGAATCGGCTTCAAGGAATGCAGTCCCGGCCAATACCTGGAATGAACCTGTTTCACCCAGCCCCAGAATCGTCCTTGATGGATGTGGCTGGCGCCTTCAGTGCCGGGTTCCTGACTGATATAGATCGAATCTTTGCCGCCCTGATCGATCACCAGCATTATTTGATGATCATAGCTGACCGCGGGAACGCGGCCCTCGATCTCCGACGCCAGGTTGCTGGCGGCGACTTCAGCTTGAAGCACGGCCATGCGTCCCATCTTCGGGCCCGAAAGGTGAACGCAATCACCAGCGGCATACATTCGGTCGGCGCCGATGACCCGCAGGTGGTGGTCCACAGTGAGATAGTCGTTCGGATCGGTGACGCCCACGTATCTGGCCTCGGCCGGGCCCTGAAACGGCGGGATCAACATCAGCAGGTCGTGCCCCATTCGTCGGCCGTCAGAGGCCACGATCTCCCCGGCCGTCACGCGGTTCACGGAATAGTCGGGAACGAACTCGATGCCGCGTTCATCCAGGGCGGTCTTCAGCACAGGGGTGATAGGATCTCCCCCCAGCAACCCACCGAGTTTTTCCGGGCTGACGATTGTGATCTTCACCCGATCGCGTGTGCCGCGGGTCCGCAGCCATTGATCCAGAGCAAACGCTGTTTCGTAGACCGGCACCGCGAGCCGCGCCCCCCGGCAATAGCCGACGACGGCATGACCACGGTCAAAGCTTTTAATAGCCTGCCCGAACTTGAGGGCATCCCCGACGGTGAGCAGATGATGAGCGTGTTGATGAAAGCCCGGAATGCTCTCGACGGCCAGCCTCCGGCCCGGCGCGAAGACCAGATAGTCATAGTGAATCCGCCTCTCGTATTTTCCCCGTGGAATAACCAGGTACCGGCGATCGGGGTCGTAGTGGGTGACTTCGGCCTGCTCCAGTTCGACCCCTTGCGACCGCATGGAATCGATCAGGTCGAAGAAGACCTCTTCCAGTCGGCAGCGACCGAAGGCCAGCCGGACCAGCGAGGGGAAGAAGGTAAATTCACGGTGGCGCGAGACGAGCATGATCTGGTGTGCGGGTCCAAGCCGTCGCGCCAATGATTCGGCGGCTACCACACCGGCAAATCCACCACCAAAGACGACCACCTTGGCCATACTCAGCTCCCATATGTTATTTTTTGTCAGCACTACCAATCGAACGCATGACCCGAGGGGGCAATTGGCGGGCCACAACCGAGGAAGGGCGATCATCAGCAAAAGCGGTAACTTCTCGAATGGGCGGGAACCGTCAAGGCCCGGTGCTGGGGAAGTTGCCACGATCTGGGTGAATCTACACAGTGAATGCGCCTTCCATACTGCTGACCAGCACGTCGCTGCGGGTGTGAATCGCGTCGGCGACCAGAAATTCGCTCTTCAATCCGTAACGGAATAGCAGTCGCTGACAACTCGTGACCGTAAATGATGGCTGAGCAGGAGGCGACGGCCTCTTCGACCATCGCCTCCTCCTTGAGGCAGGCGCTGAATCGGTGCCGCTCGTGGCACGGTCCATTCGTCTCTCGCGGCCGCCCCAGGAATCCGGCTAAATCGTTTCCGGGACGGCCACCATGACTTTTTTGCTCTTCGGGGACTGAAAGATCAAATTGAGCATGAAATAGACGAAAGCCAACGCGCCGACGGCGAAGACCGTGTCGCCGATGATCCGCATCCACCGCAGAAACTGCATGAGCTCAGTCTGCATAAACTCCGGACTCCGCGCGGACCAGTATCCGACGGAGACCGATTGGTAGGTTTGCAGCAGGCCAATCGGAGGAGCGGGTCGCACTTATGCGGCGCCCGCTGTTTCTGTGCCGCGGTTATCGCCGGCCTTCCAGGTTCGCCCATTCCCCGGACTGAATGAATGCGGCCCAATAGAACGGATGTTGGCGATGCTCTTTCTTGAGCATCGCCAACTGAACCTGCCGCAATGCCTCGCCGCGCCCCTGCCCTTGCTGCAGCCTGTTGTAGTAGGCCACCATCAACTCGCGCGTAATTCTGTCCGAGACCGGCCAGAGGCTGATGACCTGCGTCTCCGACCCGGCCAACACCAGGGCGCGTCGCAGGCCGTGGACCCCGTCGCCGTTCTTTACTTCACCCACTCCGGTGTTACAGGCCGAGAGGATGACTAATTGAGTTCCCCATAAATCCAATCCCGCTACTTCCAGGGCCGTCAACACTCCGTCGTCATCTCCACTCCGGTCTTCATTGGCACCAGCCAGCGCCAGACCGGATCGCAGCAAGGGGTCTTCGATATGCGCCGCCCACTTGCTCAGCCGCAGGTCGGTCAGGCGCAGCGGGTCTTCGCCAAAGACGTCTCTGGTCTCCGCCGGTGAAGGCTCCTGATCGCTGAGGAAGAAGCCGTGGGTGGCGATGTGCAAAATGCGCGGCGATTTGGTCTGTTTGATTGCGGTTTCAGTGGCTTGCCTCCACAGCAGGATCTTCGCTTCCGGCATGGCAGTCTTGATCGCTACCGCTTCGCCCTCAGTACCCGGCAAGGGTTGGAAGTAGATCAGCCTCGAATCGGTCTTGGTTCGGCCCTGGCCGACGGCTTGAGCGTTTTTAGAGGCCTGACCCTTTTGCGCCGCGCCGCCCGTCACTCCACCAAAGGCCGGGTTGGCTACAATCAAAGCCGCGTTTCTGTTCGGTTGCAGCGCCGGTGCCCGCAGCAGGTCACGCCCGCTCGTCAAATAGTTGATCGTATAGCGCTCAATCAGATACCGGTCCTGCTCATCCACCAACGCCGCGAAAGGAATGAGGTTGAGCGAGCCATCGGGCGCAATCAGCAGGCGGCGGGGTGGGCCCGGCATCCCGCCCAAGCCTGACCGCAGTAAGGCCCGGACGGGCCGCATGACCTTGTCATCCACGGCGCGCGCCAGTCGCTTGACGTCCGATCGGCTCGGATCCCTCAGCGCCTTGCGCCAGGCGTCGATGGCCTGATCGATCGGTGCCACCTCTCCCAGGTCCGCCCACTTCGGTGGACCTGGCACCGCAAGCAGATAGGCGAGATAGCGTGGCGGCTCGCTCTTTCCGGCTCGGATATCCCGCGGGGTGAAAGCCGCAAATTCGACCAGCGTGCCGTCGGCGGGAATGGCCGCCTGGACGGCCGCGATGGTGACCGGCTGCGATTGCGCTCGGAACTCATCGCTATGTGCGCTCAGTGCTGCTTCCAGGTCGTCAATTCTTTCCTCGATCAGTTTGAGGTTGGTCCGTTCGGCCTCAGGGAAAGCCGCGCCCGACTCTCTGATGGTCAAGGCGGCCAACTGTGAGCGGGCCTCCGCCAGTTGATCGAAGAGCTTTCGATTCTCTGGCGCGGCGTGGCGTTGCAAGCTCGCGATCGTATCGGTCATCGCCTCGAGTCCGCGACCTTTCCTTCGCAGTAGCGTCGTGAAGGCCAGACCCAGCGCCCGGGGATCATCCGGAGCAGCTCGGCTATGAAGCGAGAGCGTGAAATCGGTCTCTTTAGAGTAGAGGGCGAGATATGCGAGCTTCTGGCGTTCCGAGCCGATGGCCAGATTGAGCCCCAGGTTACGTTCGCCGATAGTGCTGGCGCGTGACTGAAAAGCGATGGCCTGAGCGAGATCACCTCTTGCCGCGTATAGCCTGGCCAGGCCGTTGAGAGACTCCGCGACTTCCGGGTGTTCCGGACCCAACGCCTTCTCCCTGATGGCCAGGGCTCGTCCGTAGAACTGCTCAGCCCTCCTAGACTCACCTCTCTCATGGAAGAGGACTGCGAGATGGTGGAGAGTGTCTGCAACATCGGGGTGTTCCGGCCCAACCGCTTTCTCACGGATGAACAGCGCGCGTTGATAGAGCGGCTCGGCCTTCTCATATTCGCCTCTCTCACGATAGAGGCTGGCCAGATTGTTAAGAGCTAGGGCAACATCGGGATGATCCGGCCCGAGCGCTTTCTCCCGGATGAACAGCGCGCGTTGATAGAGCGGCTCAGCCTTTCCAAACTCGCCTCGGTTTTGGTAGAGATTACCCAGATTGCCGAGAGTGTCGGCAACATAGCGGTGTTCCGGTCCCAGGACCGCCTCATAGATGGCCTGTGCACGGCGATAGAGCTTCTCGGCCTTTACATAGTCTCCCCTGTAATAGCAGAGGCTCGCGAGATCCCCGAGGCAAAAGGCGACATCGCGGTGATCCAGCCCCAGCACCTTCTCCCGGATGTTCAGCGCTCGTTGATAGAGAGACTCGGCCCGCCCATACGCGCCTTGGCCCATGTAAGAGTAGGCGAGATTGTAGAGAGAGTCGGCGACCATGGGATGATCCGGTCCCAGCACCTTCTCCCGGATGTTCAGCGCTCGTTGAAAGAGCGGCTCGGCCTTCCCATATTCGCTTTGGTCGTTATAGAGGAGTGCGAGATTGTCGAGAGATTGAGCGATATGGGGGTGATCCGGCTCCAGCACCTGCTCCTGGATGGCCAGCGCCCGCTCGTAGAGGAGTTTGGCCTTCCCATACTCGCCTCGGTCCCGGTAGTAATTACCCAGATTGTTGAGGGAGCCAGCGATCATGGGGTGATCCGGCTCCAGCACCTTCTCCCGGATGTTCAGCGCTCGTTGAGAGAGAGACTCGGCCTGCCCATAATTACCTTTACAGTTGTAGAGGACAGCCAAAGCGCTGACAGTATCAGCCACAGACTGGTGATCTAGACCCAGCTCTTTTTCACGAATCTCCAGCGCACGTTCGATCGGCGGAAACGCCTCATCATATTTGCCAGCATAGTACAATTTGTAGAATTCTGCAGATAGCCTGCGGGCCTCTTGCAGCGCGCGGTCGCTTTCGGTTGCAGGATGCATCTCCTGAATCCAAATCTCGTAGCCTCCGGCCAGCGATCCCTTCTGTTGGGGGCGCACCACCAATCGGTAAATGCCAGTCGCTTCGGCCACCTGTTCCACCGTCTCTTTACCTCGAAGCCTGATTTCCGAATTAACTTCCTGGATTTGTTTGCCGTCAGGCCCCGATACCTGCACCACCACATTGATGCCTTCCTGCTCAACGATCAACTTCACGAACTGACCGGCATTGAGCTGGATTTGGTAGGTCTGCTGTTGCCCATCCGCCAGTTCGCGTTTGATGGACTTGCCCGGTTCAAGCCTGCGGACCTCATTCCGGTCATCGACTCCACCGGTCGCGCCAGTTGGCTGCTGGCGCGGTTGCTGAGTGAGGACTGAATGATCTCCGGCAGCTCGCCCTGCCGGCGCGGCTGTTAACAGGCCACAGAACAACAGGACCCCCAGGAGAACTTGTAGATCAGCGCGAGAGCCGCCGCGCTGGACGATTCCGACCAGATGTAAAATTGAAAACCTCACCGATTTATTCCCGCCGCCAGACCATCTCCGTCCATTCGAAATTGGGTGAGGTTTGCTCTGATGAGCCATGGATTCACCTTAAATGTTACTTTCCCTGCATTAGAATATGGCTGATGCAGAAAGAGCCGAGCAATTTCTTCCGACTGTTGTGGTTGTCGCGAGCGATCGTTATTTTACTTTGGCGAAGCAGGTACCTGCAAGACCGCATCCTTGATTGAGAGCGTTAGATTCCTGGGGGTCACGTGGCAATAATTACAGCGCGTTAGCTTGATCCCCAGGAATCTAAGTGAAATGGCAAAAGTTTTTTGAAAAATAGAACATCAGCAATAAGCTTGGCTCATGCGAAAAGCAAAGAGCCTCGCAGAACTGGGCTTTAATAGATCTGACGCGCCGCGGCTCAAGAAAGCGCTGAAAAATGCCGAAGACAAACGCACTTTCCAGCGAGTACAAGCCGTGTTGCTCGTCACGCAAGGACGAATGATCAAGGAAGTCGCTGAAATCGCTGGCGTTAGTCAACAGACGGTCTACAACTGCGTGAGCCGCTATCTTAACCGGCATCGAGTGACAGCACTTGAGGAATTGCCTCGAAGTGGTCGTCCACTGATCGCCAAGCGAATCACGGCCGCACGCATTTTGCGTGAGTTGGAGCGAAATCCGCTTCAGTTCGGCTATCCAACAACGGTTTGGACAGTAGAGTTGCTCGCTGATCGTTTGAACGATCTCTATCAATGCATGCATATTTCGACGCATGCGTCGAAATATGCAGTTCATGGAGCACGATCCCCAAACTATTGAGTTCTACGATTGGAGCCGGACTGGTCATGGTCTGTGGCCCGACCGACGTCGGCAAGAGCACGTTGATGGAGCGCATCGCGGAACGCCTCAGCCGGAGGCCTGACGAGATTCCCGCATCTGAATCGCATCTCCACCAGTGGTGAAGCTGGAGGCGGCCGCGCCGGAGCAGGGCAATTTCCAGTGGGGGCACTTCTTCCGCCAGGCGCTGCTCGAACTGGAGACGCCATTTCTTAAGGACCGCATGGAATACAGCGACAGCCCGGTCTACTTCGACCGGGCTGGCAACCTCAGGATCGGCCGCCGCCCGTCCATTCAGGACCTGCCTGACGCGGTGGAGAAAGCGCTGCGCAACCGGCGCCCGCAGGCATTCATCATTGACGAAGCTCAGCATCTGGCGAAGCTCACCTCGGGGCGCCGGTTGCAAGACCAGATGGATGCGCTGAAATCATTGGCCAACCAAAGCCACACCTTGTTAGTATTGATCGGCACCTATGAACTATTGAGTTTTCATCAATTGAGCGGACAGTTGAGCCATCGCAGCTTTGAACTTCACTTTCCCCGCTATGGCACGAGTACCGGGGAACTGAAGGCGTTTCAAAGCACGATCTACGCCTTCCAGCGCCAGTTACCGCTGATCAAGGCGCCGAAGTTGTCACGGCATTGGGAATACATCTATGCGCGATCGGTGGGTTGTATCGGAATCCTCAAGGACTGGCTGGTCCGGAGTCTCAGTGAAGCTTACGACCGTGGAGAGAAAACGATCACGCTCAAGTTGCTGCAGGAGTGTGCCCTGTCAATCGAGCAATGCGAACAGATGGCGATCGAGGCCAGAGAAGGTGGAGAGCGAATCCGGGAGGGTACTGCCGGCGGCGCACAACGATGGATCCAGATCCTGGGCCTCACACCGGGCGCCGGACGGAGCCGACAGATGACAGTTGGAGAGCGCAGGAGTGGATCGAGCCGAGGGCACGGATTAAGCGGGGAGTCGGCCGGCGGAAACCTAAACGCGATGATGTCGCCTAGTCAAATAAGTTCCCTCGGCCTGGAATCAGGGTCCATCCGATAGCGTGAGTGTCAGGCCTGAACCGTCCAGTCGCTCTTGAACGGCAACATCAAGTAATCGATTATTGGAGCAATAAATACAGATGAACCTACCGGTATTCAAATATCACCCTGATCCTCTAGGGACAGGAAGCGTTGAGCCACGAGATGCCCGATGCGTTTGCTGTGAGGAAAGTAAACAATATATCTACACTGGTCCTGTTCACGCTGTGACTGATCTGGCTGAACTCATTTGCCCTTGGTGTATAGCGAGTGGATTTGCCCATCAGAAGTACGGCGCGGAGTTTAACGATCAAACTTCGGTTGGTGACGGTGACCACTTCGCACGAGAGGCAGTGCCGAAAGAAGTCATAGAGGAAATTGCCTATCGAACCCCAGGATTTACAGGCTGGCAGCAGGGACGCTGGCTGGTGCATTGCGGAGAGGCTTGTGCGTTTTTAGGGCTTGCCGGAAGAAAGGAAATAGAAGAATACCGAAGTCGGGACCTACTAGAGTCGCTTCGTCGGGATATCGATATGGATGAAGAAGAGTTTAGGTCATATCTTTACAGTTTGGATAAAAAAGGAAGCCCGACAGCATATATTTTCCGGTGTCTACATTGTGGTAAGTATCTGGGATATTCCGATTTCGACTGACAAAGTCAGGCATAGTTTGTCGCCCGGCAAAATCAGCCATAGTTCGGCGTTCAACGCCAAACTATCCCTTAAGTGACAGTCAGCGTGATCAAAACGTCATACCCATTTTTCGCACCAAATAGGTGAAAAATCAGAGCAGTCTCATTAGAGATCGCCCCTCTTCCTTCGCTCCGCACTTGTTTCCAATAAATGCGGAGCGTTCAATCGCACCGGAGGGCAATCATCGGATCAATTTTCGTTGCTCGCCGGGCGGGAAGGTAACAAGCCCCTAACGAAACGGCCGCCAGCAGTATCATAATCATTGAAAACGTCACTGGATCAGTTGCATCCACGCCAAACAATAAAGTCTTGATCAAACGCGTCAGCGCAATCGAGACGATCAAGCCAATCACAATGCCAACCAATGCCAATGTCATTCCCTGCATCATCACGACCTTCAGGACATCTTTCGGATGCCGACGATCTCCACCGGCGGATTCGGACTTGGAGGACGGGATTGAATTGCCAACTGTTTGCCAATTGGATCTTCGTTTGGAAAGTATTTGCGAGCCAGGGCGTCGTTGATTAACACGAGACCGCGCGCTTCAGTTGCCTCCGCTTCGGTGAAGAGCCGTCCGCGCAGCAACGTCCGATGTTTGAGTTGACCGTTCGACTGCCGATGCCTGAACATCAGCCGCCGCACGGGTCTGGCATAACCGACGCTCTGAACCGGAATCCACCCCAATTGACGATCCGGCTGCCGCGGATCATCAAACCACTC
>DATEFT010000519.1:0-3546 GCA_035280505.1 Blastocatellia bacterium
TCGAGTATGTCGGACGCGAGGCTCGGCTGCTGGCGTTGGGCTGCGCCGATTGGCGGGTCGAGAGGTTGGAACAGGATCTCGATGAACTGTGCGACCTGGCCGCCGCCTTCTCGAAAGATTCTCCGGAGCGTCTGACCGCGGCCGAGGTCGACGAGCTGAAGCTGAGGTCGGAAGAGATGAGGGCGATCTGCCGCCGGCTTGGAGACTATCGGATCCCCGCCACCATCGAGCACGGAGACCTGCATCCGCTCAATATCTTCATCGCCGAGGGGCGGTGCGTCTATCTGGATTGGACCTACAGCTCGCTCGCCCATCCGTTCCTGAGCCTCAAGGAGATCTTTCTGGGGATTAAATTGTGGCGTCCAGATCTGCGAAGCGCGAAGCTCCGGTTACGAGATGCCTATCTGGAACCCTGGACGACCTGCGAATCGAAGGATCGATTGATCGAGGCCTACCGGTTGATGCCGGCGCTGGCGACCCTGCGAGGCGCGGTCTGCGCTTACCGCCAGTTTCCGGGAAGAAGAATCAAAGAGTGGAATGACGGATCGGAGTTTGTCGCTCAGGTTCGGTACTTCATTCAATCGGCGCCCCTCGCTATCGCCCGCGCGACTGATTCATTCCGGTCTCTTTGATCTCGGCCGGCCTCAATTTATCGTCGAACCAGGAGATCATGCGCCGGCAATAGTCGATCTGATTCGCATAGCGCACCAGGCCATGACCCTCACCCGCGTACCTGGCGTAGACCACCTCTTTCTTCAGACGTCGCAGGCAGATAAAAATCTCATCCGCGAGGAACGGAAAATCCTGATCGCCGTGGACGATCAGGACCGGCGTCTTCACCTGGTCCAGATAGAAGATCGGGGAGTTTTCGATGTACCGCTCGCGGTGCTCCCACAGGGTGGCGCCCATGCTTCCGCGGCCCTCTTCGTTCCAGGCGATCGCGAAGTTCTTCGAGCCGTCCCGATCCATCGAACCGTAAAGGCTGACGATGTTGCCGTAACCGGCGTAGTCGATCGCGGCCTTGAATCTGGTGGTTTGCACGATCAGGGCCAGCGCGCTGTATCCGCCGTAGCTTTCGCCCATGACCCCCAACCGGTTCGGGTCGGCGATTCCCATCTCGATCACCTTGTCGATGCCGGGCAGGACCGTTTTGGCCAGGTCCTGCATCGGCGTTCCCACCTTCACCGGCGCATCCGGCAACAAGACCGCGTAACCTCGCGTGGCCAGGAGTTGCATGTTTCTGATTCCGGTGCCCCACAACCCGAACTGGTTGACCCGGGTCGAGAGAGAGGCGCCGCCATAGACCTCGGTCACCAACGGATACCTTCGGCCCTCCTGGTAGCCCGCCGGCAGCAGCAACGCGCCCCGCAACGACTGTCCGTCCGCGCTCTTCCATTCGATGAGCCTGGAAGCCCCCATCAAATAACGATCGAACTGCGGATTGGCGCTGGTCAGTCTCCGGCGAGTTTGAAGACCGGCGGCGTCCGCCAGCCAGAGGTCCATCGGCTGTTGCGCGCTCTCCGATCCATAGACCAGCTTGCGGCCGTCCGCCGAAACATCGAAGATCGGATGTTTGCCGAAACTCAGGTCATGCTCCATCAGCCGGGTGGAGTTGCCGGTGGCCAGCTCGATCCGGTAGATCCCCTCCTGCATCGTGATCCGGTCGCGGGTCGTAATCAGCAGCGAGCTTTCCCCGGGGATGAAGAAGTGGCGATCTCCGGATGCCGATAAGATCGCGGTCACGATCTTATCGGCGGGCGAGGCCGTGACCAGAGCCGCGGCCCGGTCTTTCAACGAGACCCTCCAGATCGCGCCGGCCACGAGGAAATATAGATTTCGGCTCTCCCGATCCCAGATGGGAGCATTCATCAAGCTGCCCAGCCCCGGTTGCCCCACTTCGAGCGGGGGGCCGAAGACGTCCTGCCTGAGAGAGGAGATGAAACCGGCGCCTGTGGCCAACGGACCATAGGTGACATAGGCCAACGTTTGTCCGTCGGGGGACCAGCCGACGAAAGGATCTAAGATCTGTTGAAGATTCGAGGCCACCACCTGCGACTGCCCGGTCTTCACCCGGACCGCGACCAGGTCGTACCAGCGTTGGTAAGTGTTGGGCCGTTCGTAGCGCTTCATTGCGGTGAAGGCCAGGTACCCGCCGTCCGGCGAGAACTCGTACCACTGGGTCGTCACGTTCCGGGCGAGGATCGTGACTCGGCCCGTGGCGATCTCGATCGAACCCAGGTCCGCGGTCAACTTCTCTCCGTAATCGCCGAGCGACGTGCTCTTAAGATCCTGTTCGAGGTCGGCCGCGGCCGCCGCGGTCGGTTGATAAGTGAAGACCGTCACCGTCGATCGATTCCCGGTCTGATCCCCGGGCGTGGACGCCGGCATCGATCGGTCGTCCGGGAGCGCCGGCCGCAATTTGACGGCCACGGTTCCGCCGTCCGGAGCCCAGCGAATCTGCTCCTGATTCTCGGCGAAACGGAGCGCCGCCTCTGAGACTTGCCGGAGCGTCGCGGACGATCTCTCCCAGACCCATAGCTTGGGTGCTCCGCTGCGGTCCGAGATGAACGCCAGTTGCTTGCCGTCGGGAGACCACTCCGGGCCCCAAGCGGTTCCCCGGCCCGGAGTCAGGTTTTTGGACTCTCCGGATTCGGTATTGGTGATCCAGATCTCGCAATTGTTCAGCTCATGCGGAACGCCCGTCCGGGTGTAACCGAGATGGTTACGGCCGCTGTCGGCCTCACCGGCTCTCTGTTCATCCATCAGGGTGTACGCCACCCACTTTCCATCCGGGGAGAGCCGGACCTGCACGAGCCCCGGAAAGGTTCGCATGGCGAGCGCGTCTTCGATCGACAGGGGCCGGACCGGATTCGGGCTCTGGGGATGGGCGGCCGTCGCGATCAGCGCCAGAGTGCCCAGCAGCAATGGGATCGTCGAGAGTCGTCGCATGATCAGCCTCTTTTTTCGTGTCTTTCGCGCGTTTCGCGGTTCGAGAACGACTAGAAGATCAACTTCAATGAGACCTGCATCGAGCGCGGGCCGCCGACCTGGTAGAGCGGGCTCAGCCCTCCGTTGACGCCGCCCCCACCCAGACTTCGTCCCAGCATCCTGATTGAACGCCCGAACTGAGCGGTATTCGCGAGGTTGTTGGTCCCGTTGAACCCCTCGCCCGCGCCCGGATCCCCGAAATTGGGGTGGTTGAAGATATTGAAGACTTCCACCCGGAATTGGAGCTTGAGCTGTTCGATCAGGTTGAACTGGCGGCGCAGCGCCAGATCTACCTGGGAGGCGGGGAATCCCCGTACCACATTGCGCCCCAGCGTGCCCTGCCGGCCGGTGGGCGGAAGTGCAAACGCCTTGGGATTGATCACTCTGCCGCCGGCCGCGTTCGGGTCGTCGAGATAGAGTGGAACTCCGTTGATCAGATCGGGCCGGGCCACGGAGAAGACTCCGAAGAGCGAGTTGAATCCGGCGATGATGTTGACCGGCGCGGCGGACCGGGCGCTGACGATCGTGTCCACGGACCAGTTGCCCAAGATCCGGGAC
>DATEFT010000520.1:0-24042 GCA_035280505.1 Blastocatellia bacterium
TGGAGCTGAAACATAAGCTCGGCCTCGATCTGCCGCTTTCACAACAATATCTCAATTACTGGCGGGGAGTGCTGCGGGGGGATCTGGGTGTCAGCCTGGTCGACTCTTCCGATCATGTGTTGGAAAAGATTCTGGCGCGCTATCCGGCCACCATTCAGTTGGCGCTGGCGGGCCTCTTCGTCGCTATTTTGATCTCCATTCCGTTGGGAATTGTGGCCGGGACCCATCAGGGCCGGTGGATCGACAGCCTCGCTTCGGTGGTGGCCTTGCTGGGGATCAGCACTCCGGGATTTGTGCTGGGACCGCTGGCGATCTATCTGTTCGCCATCAAACTCGATCTGCTGCCCGTTTCGGGCTGGTATGGAATTGAATATATGATCCTGCCGGCCGTGACCCTGGGGGCGGCGCTGGCGGCGATTCTGACCCGGATGGTGCGTTCGAGCGTGATCGAGGAGTTGAATGAAGATTACGTGCGGACGGCCCGGGCCAAGGGTCTCAACGAACGGCAGGTCATCTACAAGCATGTGCTGAAGAACGGCCTGATCCCGGTCGTGACGGTGGTCGGCCTGCAATTCGGCGTCTTGCTGGCCGGCGCGATCATCACCGAGGTGATCTTCAGTTGGCCGGGTCTGGGCCGGTTGACGATCGATGCCATCAATTCGCGCGATTATCCGATGGTTCAAGGATGTATTTTGATGATTGCGCTGACCTATATTATTGCCAATGTCATGACGGATTTTGCTTATCGACTGCTCGATCCGAGAATCCGGGTCGAATAGCGCCCGTGGAAGCGGCCCTATGAATCTGAGTAAAATTGGTTTAATTATTATTTCTATCTTTATCGTCGTCGCTATCTTCGCTCCGCTGATTGCCCCCTACGATCCGGTTGAACAGACCCCGCTCGACAGCACCCTTCCCACTGAAGAACGGCTGAAACCGACCCTGAAACATCCCTTTGGTCTCGACGACCTGGGGCGGGACGTCTTGTCGCGCGTGATCCATGGCGGGCAGGTCTCGATGAAGGTGGGGGTGCTGGTGGTTCTGATCTCGGCCTTTGCGGGAATGATCGTCGGCGCCGTCTCGGGCTACTACGGCGGGTGGGTCGATCGGATCTTCTCGGGGTATCTCTTCAACGTTTTTTTATCGTTTCCCAGTATTCTGCTGGCGATTGCGATGGTGGCTTTTCTGGGACCCAGCATCCACAATCTGATCCTCTCGCTGTCAGTGATCGGATGGGTCGGTTATGCGCGACTGATGCGGGGGCAGGTGCTGAAGATCCGCGAGTTCGATTTCGTCACCGCCGCGCGGGCGCTGGGGGCCAGTAATCTGAGGATCCTGTTCCGCCACATCCTGCCGAATGCCATTCAGCCGTTGATCGTGCAGGCGAGTCTGGGGATGGCGGGCGCCGTGCTCGCCGAGGCGAGTCTCAGCTTTTTGGGACTGGGGGTTCAACCGCCCACTCCGAGCTGGGGTGGGATGCTCAACGACGCGCGGAGTTATCTGCGGGTTGCGCCGCACATGCTGATCTTTCCGGGTCTGGCGATCATGCTGACCGTCATGGCCTTCAATTTCGTGGGCGATGGTCTGCGTGAATGGCTCGATCCGAAGCAGAAGCGGCAGTTATAGATCGAGGGGCCGGAGAGGCTCGGAGCAGTCCGGGGCGGAGGGCACGGTTCGGGTCGGCCGACCCCCTCAGATTTCCCTGAAAGCTCGGGGCGACCGGGGGACCTTCCTTAGTTGACGCTCAGGCTGACGGGGGCTAAACTTCTCCTCCAACTCAATCTCAATCAGATCGGAAGTCATGGTCATGCGATTATTGAAGCACGCCTCACTTTTTTTATGCGGCGTTGTCCTGGTCTTAACGGGCACCATCGCCGCCCAGGGGCAAAAGAAGGGGAACGACGGCAATTCTTCGCCTGCCGTGCCACCGGCCGCGCCCTCCACACCTTACAGCAACGTCAAGCGGGATTCGCTGCTCAACGGTCTGCAGGTCGTTTCGCTCGAGCGGATGACGGAGCCGGTGGTCAAATGCTACCTGGTCATTCGCGCCGGGGCCATGTTCGATCTGACCGGAAAGACGGGCATCGCCAAGCTGACCCAGGAGACTTTGCTGGCAGCCAATCCGAGTCTTAAAGAGGAGTTCGAATCGCTGCAGGCCAAGATCGAGTGGGGGGTGAATTGGGATACGACCTGGTTCCAGGTCGAGGCGCCCGCGAGTTCTCTCGAAGCGGCCCTCGAAATCCTGGGGCGCGTGCTGGTCGTCGAAAATATTCGCCCGGAAGCTTTTAAGCTGGCATATCAGCGGGAGCTCGACAAGTTGAAATCGGGGCCCTTGCCGCCGCCTGACCGGGCCACGGAATCCTTTCTGAAGGCGCTCTACGGCGATCATCCCTACGGCCACGACATCGACGGCGATCCGGCGACGATCAGCGGCATCCGGCAGGGCGACGTCTACGATTTTATGCGGCGGTTCTACATCGCCAACAACGTCTCGGTGGTCAGCGTCGGCAACATCACGCATGAGCGGATGATCAAGATCTTCAAGGTCTATTACGGCGGCTGGATGAAAGGCCAACTGGTCCCCTCGACTTTTCGCCAGCCTCGGCAGGTAGTTCAGTTGCAGTTCGTCAAGGTCGAGGCGCCCGAATCGCCGCAGATCGAGATCCGGGGCGGCGTCATGGGGTTGAAACACACGGACGCCGACTTCCTCGTCACGGAGGTCCTGGCCCAGGTGCTCTCTTCACGATTGAAGAAGGCGCTGCCGAACGCGCCCTCGGGGATCGAGGTTAAATCGCTGCCGCGGATTCTGCCCGGACCGTTCTTCTTCTCGGCTTCGGTGCCGGTCGAGCAGGCGCCCGCATTCTCGCGCCAGGTGACGGAGACTTTTGCGAGCCTCTCGACGACGGCGATCACGCCGGAGGAACTGGCTGCCGCCAAAGCCGCGCTGGCGAGCGAATACTCCGCGCGCCCGGTCGACTTTTTCCTGCGGGAGATCGAGGTCTATTCGCTGCCGCGCAACCATCCGACCACGATCTTATCGCGGATCGAAAAGATCACGGCCGCCGATGGGGAGCGGGTCGCGAAAAAGTTGCTCGACAGCAATGCCCTGACGGTGCTGGTGCTGGGGAAGGTTAACGACGGCTTCAAATCCAATCTCTGATGGACGCTCCTGGCAAAGATAGACTGGTGCGGGCGATGTTCGCAGAGATTGCTCCGTCGTACGACCGGCTCAATCATCTACTCTCGGTCAATATTGACAAGCGCTGGCGCCGCTTTACCGTCAAGCAGTTGGAAGACTTGCTGACGCGCCCGGAGGCTCTGATCTTGGATCTGTGCTGTGGAACCGCAGATCTGACGCTGGAGTTGGAACCCTATTCGCGGGTCATCGGATGCGATTTTTGTCATCCCATGCTCGTCATCGGCCGCGAAAAGATTGCCGCCCGGCGGACGTCCAGGGCGGCCCTGGTCGAGGGCGATGCCTTGCGGCTGCCTTTTGCCGATGCCAGTTTCGACGCCGTGACCATGGCGTTTGGTCTACGAAATCTTGAAAATATTCAGGGAGGCTTGGTCGAGATCCTTCGGGTGCTGAAGCCTGGAGGACGGGTGGCCGTTTTGGAATTTTCGTCTCCAGTCATTCCGATCTTTCGCCAGGCCTTTCAGTTCTACTTTCACAAAATTTTGCCACACATCGGCGCCTTCATTTCAGGCTCCCGGAACGCTTACACCTATCTGCCCCGATCAGTTCGTGATTTCCCCGATCAGAAAAGGTTGGCCAGGATCATGCAGGAGAGCGGTTATACGAATGTTCGATATCACAACTTATCAGGAGGAATTACCGCTTTGCATCTTGGCGAACGAAGATAAACGTTGAATAAAGATTGGGTACTCTTATGATCGAACCGGCAAAGTTCTTCACGGAAAAATTCAACCTTACGGTCTCAGACATTCACTCACTGTTGGGGGCGGCGCTCTTGAAAGGCGGCGATTACGCCGATCTCTATTTCGAGTATACCGTTCTCAACAGCATCAATCTCGAAGAAGAGATCATCAAGTCCGCTAATCGTTCGGTGCGTCAGGGGGTCGGGATTCGGGTCATTTCGGGGGAACGCACGGGTTATGCTTATTGTGATGAGATTGCGGCCGACGCGATTCGTAAAGCGGCCACGACGGCCGCCTATATCGCCAGTAATCAAGCGGAGGCCGGTCCCGTCGGGGTCTCGTCGGGTCGGCGCGATCATAACCTCTATCCGGTCGAGCAGCCGATCTGCGACGTGCCGCTCGAACGGAAGATCGAACTGCTGAACCGGGTCGATCGTACCGCCCGGGACTTTGATCGTCGCGTGCGCGAGGTGCAGGCCAGTCTGGTCGATGAGTACAAGGTGGTCCTGATCGCGACCTCCGATGGACTCCTGATCGGCGACGTGCGGCCGCTGGCGCGGATGCGGGTCATGTGCATTGTGGACGATGACGGCAACCTGCAATCGGGGATTCACGGCGGAGGCGGGCGGATCAGCTTCGATTACTTCGATCATCAGATGGTCGATCACTACGCCCGGGAGGCCGCTCGGCAGGCCATCGTCCAGCTCGAGGCCCGGGATGTACCGGCCGGAAGCATGGAGGTCGTGTTGGGGCCGGGCTGGCCCGGCATTCTCCTTCATGAGGCCGTGGGCCATGGGCTGGAGGCGGATTTCAATCGCCGGGGGACCTCGGCCTTCTCGGGGCTGGTCGGCCAGCGCGTGGCGAGCGAACTGTGTACCGTGATCGACGAGGGGACCATTCCCAGCCGCCGCGGCTCACTCAACATCGACGATGAGGGCAACTCGACCTCGCAGACCGTCCTGATCGAAAAAGGGATCTTGCGCGGATATCTGCAGGACCGGTTGAGCGCGCGGCTGACCGGCGCGACGCTGACCGGGAACGGCCGCCGCGAAAGTTATCGCCACATGCCGATGCCCCGCATGACCAACACCTACATGCTCAGCGGCGAGACCCCGCCGGATGAGATTATTCGCTCGGTCAATCGCGGCCTCTATGCCGTGCAGTTCGGCGGCGGTCAGGTCGATATCACCAACGGCAAGTTCGTCTTCTCGGCCAGCGAGGCCTATCTGATCGAACAGGGCAAGATCACCGCGCCGGTCAAGGGCGCGACGCTGATCGGTAACGGTCCGAATGCCCTGACCAAGGTGGTGGCTGTCGGCAACGACCTGGCCTTCGACGAGGGCGTCGGAACCTGCGGCAAAGACGGCCAGTCGGTGCCGGTCGGAGTCGGATTGCCGACGACCAAGATTTCTGAGATGACGGTTGGAGGAACCAAGTAGTCGTGATTACACAGGACTTTCTTTCCGACATTGTCGCGCGCGCGGTCAGACTCGGGGTCACGGAGGCGGAGGCCATCGGGGTCGAGACGACCGAGTTCAATGTGGAGGTCCGGCTGGGCCAGGTGGAGAAGCTGCAAGAGGCGGCCTCGCGAGGAATCGGGCTGCGAGTGTTGTACGAAGGTCGCCAGGCTTCGTGCTCGACCTCGGACGTCAGCTACCGGGCGATCGATGAGCTGATCACCAATGCCATCGAGATGGCCAAACATACCTCGGTCGACGAGGCGGCGGTGCTGCCGGCCCGCGAAGATCTGGCGGCGGAGATCCAGGATCTGGGGCTCTACGATTCCCGGATCGTCGAACTGTCGACCGATCGGAAGATCGAGATGGCCCGCGCCTGTGAAGAGTCGGCGCGCGGCTTCGATCCGCGGATCGCCAATTCCGAGGGCGCGGCTTGCGCCACCTCCCTCAGCCACGTGACGCTGGCCACCAGCGGCGGTTTCGCCGGGGAGTATCAGGGCACCGTCTGCGGGTTGATGGTCTCGCCGGTGGCCAAGCAGGGAGAACAGATGCAGAGCGGTCTGTGGGGCGACCGCCACCGCTCGCTGGAGGCCTTGGATCCGGCCGAAGAGATCGGACGCGAGGCCGCGCGGCGGGCCCTCAGAAAACTGGGCGCGCGCAAGGTCGCCACCCAGGAAGTGCCGATCGTTTTTGAATCGTCCGCCACCGAGGAGCTGCTGGGCGATCTCTTCGACGCCGTGGACGGCTCTTCCATCTTTCGCCGGGCCTCATTTCTGGTCGGCAAACTCGGCGAGCAGATCGCCGTTCCCGAACTCACGATCATCGACGATGGGCGGATGACCGGCGCGGTCGGTTCCCGTCCCTTCGACGGCGAGGGGCTGGCCAGCCGCCGCACGGTGGTGATCGAGAGGGGCGTGCTCAAAAACTATCTGCTCAATACCTATACCGCGCGGAAACTCGGGCTCCATTCGACGGCGAACGCGGCGCGGGGACTCACCGGGGCGCCCAGCGTCGAGGTCAGCAACTTTTTTATCGTCCCGGGAGTCTATTCACCGCACGAGATCATCACTTCGGTCAAAACCGGTTTCTATGTGACCGAGATGATCGGGTTCGGATTCAATCCCGTCACCGGCGATTACTCGCGGGGGGCGGCCGGGTGGTGGATCGAGGACGGCAGGTTATCCTACCCGGTTGAAGAAGTGACGATCGCCGGCAATTTCCGCGAAATTTTAGGCGGAATTGAGATGATCGGCCATGATCTGCGATTTCGCGGCAAACTGGCCGCCCCGACGATCAAGGTCAAGCGAATGATGGTCAGCGGAGATTAAAGATCTATGTTTGAACCTAAGGTGGAAAATGAGCCTGGAGAGGTCCGTTCGCGGGCCATTATCTGGGTGGCGGCGGCGGCGATTGTGCTGCTGGGCGGTCTGGTCCTGATCCTGGTCTTCTCCAAAACTCAAAGCCAGGCGGTTCTGGAGCGGGTCGTCCGCGCCGGCTCGCCGGAATTTGAGGCTTATAAGGACAAGCTTCAACTGGAGGTGTTGGATAAGATCACCCATCCCAACATGGTCGGAATGTTTCAGCTTGAGGTCCGGGCCAAGATGTATAACCGCGGTGATCGCACGCTGAGCGGAGTCGAAGTGCAGGGGACGATGATCGATCTCGCCGACAAAGTGCTCGCGCAGGGCACCAGCGTCCCGATCCCGCGCGTTCGCTCCACCCCTCTTAAACCCGGCGAGTCGCTGGCCTTCAGCGTCAAGGTCGACGCGCCCGGAAAAGTTACCGAGGATGACGTCAAAGACATCACCATCCAACTGCACGGTCTGCAGTTCGAGTAAGAGCAAGGCGAAACAGACGAGAAGCCTGGAGCTTTCGTCTGTTTCGCCTTATTTATTGCTGTTGTTTCATGAAAGCCTCGGCGCGCTTGGCCATCTCGTCGGGCGAGACGTCTTCGATATGGGTCGCGAGGTGCCAGACGTGGCCGAAGGGATCTTGAAGAGTGCCGGACCGATCACCGTAGAACTTATCTTCAACCGATCTCAGCATCTTGGCCCCGGCCGCGAGCGCCTTCTCGAAGGTCGCATCGACATCTTCGACATAGATCATAATACCGACCGATGTTCCGTTCAGCGTCTGCGGACCTAACGCCTGAAAATCCGGATGCTCGTCAGCCATCATGATCGGGGAATCGCCGATCTGAATCTCGGCATGTCCGATCTTGCCGTCGGGTCCCGCCATCCGTAAGAGTTCGGTCGCCCCGAACGCCTTTTTATAGAACTCAATGGCGTCGGCCGCCCCCTTGATATGAAGGTAGGGGGTCACGCTGTGATAGCCATGTGGAATATGGTGTACTTTTGCCATCTTTACTCCCTTCTGAAATTTCAAATCTGTCCGCCTAGTCTACTCGAAGAGAGTCCGTCCGGATGGTAAAAATTTGACATTAATCCCGCGTCTTTCGTGGTCGATCTCAATCTCTTTTTCGAGAACGTTTGGCCGCCCGCGCCGGCTTCGATCGACGCTCTTTCCTATCGCTCGAATCGGCCTGGGTCGAGGCGGGAAGCGTCGAGCTGACGGGCACCGATTCGACCGGCGTCGAACCGGATTCGGTCGATTCGGGCTCCGGCGTCGTGATCTCGGTCCGCGTCGAACTCGACGAGGCCGCGCCGGACGGAAGATCGATAATCCGGCCCGAACTCGACGGGGTCGAGCCCGAGGTCATCGCGCCCGACTGGGCCGAATTGGGCTGGGCCGAATTGGACTGGGCCGAATTGGATTGGCCCGAATTGGACTGGGCGGAACTGGTCTGTGACGAGTCCGTATCTTCGACGCTCGATTTGAACGCGACGGTGACGCCGGTCTGGCTGTTCGCGGTCTGTGAGTTGATTGTGGCGTTGACGACGATCTCACGCTCTCGGCCCGCGATCTCTTCCGCGAGGTCGGAGGTCAGGGGAATCTCGATCCGGTCCATTCCGGGAAGTCCGGGTTCGGCCCCGGCATATGACGGCGTCAATTCGGTCGAGCCGAAGCTGACCTTGACGCCCGAGGCAAAGCGCCACCCGGTGCCGCTCAGGACGAGCGTCCTGAGATCGCTGCCGTTGCTGACCGCGCAGGGCGGCGCGGTATAGACGATCGAGCCGGAAGCGAGAATCTGCCCGCATTTCGCGACCGCATCGCCGGCGCCGTCATCCGTCACGGTGAAGAGCCCCGGGGCGGCATCCTGGACCGTGACCCGCGTATTGAAGATTTTGACGCCGTTAGTCAGTTCAACCAGCACGTTGCCTGAAGGTTCCAGAGTCTCCGGCAGCACAAACTTCACCTGGTATGGAGAGACGGCCAGGATGCGGGCCGGCAGTCCGGCGACCTTGACGCTGATTCCGCCCAGGACCAGCGGCGGATCGAAGCTGGAAGCGGTAATCGTCTCGGTCGTGAAGGTGTCGTCCTCGTCGTCATCGTTCTGCGGCGACGCCACGGCGATCGAACCCCGCGCGATCGCCCCGTTCTCCTGGCTGGCGCCGTTGACGACCGCCAGATCTTCAAGGAATAGCGAGAAGGAGGTCGTGATTCCGTCCTGGCTCGTGACCGATTCGGAGTTGCTGGTGAGCAGCACGTGGGTATCGACGTTGACCTTGTTCACGAGATCGTCGTCGAGCGTGATGATGATCTGATCGACTCCGAGATGTTCTTTGCCGTCGGGATCGACATATTTCCCGGCCGAACCGGGCGGGATCTCCAGCGTATCCTGTTCGCCGTTTCCGATATCGAACGTCAGCCGGACTCGGATGTCGGAACCGAAACGCCATCCGGTGCCGTAGAGAATCAGCGAGTTGAGCGCCCGGTCGTAACCGATCGGACAGGGCATCGAGGTGTACTGGGTCTCGGTTCCGTCGGAGGCCGTGATCGAACACTGGGCCAGGGCCTGGCCGGATCCGCTGTAAGCGGCCGAGAAGATGCCCGGGGCTCCGTCGCGCACATCGACGATTCCTCTCGAGATCACGCCGTTGTTGTTGATGATGAAAGAGATCTCGTCTGCCGCGCTGATGCCTTCCGGAAAGACGAAATTGATCTGGGTCGGCGAAACATAGGAGATTCTGGCGGCGATGCCGGACAGGGTGTCGCCGATCGTCACGCTCACCCCGTTGAGCTCAAAAGGATAGTTGTCGAACTCTCCGGAAGCGGCCGCCGCGTTCGCCAGCTCCAGGCCGAAGGCCGAGACGGAGGAGCCCCGAGCGATGGCCGTGGTGCTGTAACTGGCCGAGTTGGCCAGGACGGGCTGCCTGCCCGTCTCGCGGACGACCGGCCGCAGCAGCGCCTGGAAGACCTCGGAGTTGGCGCTGAACTGGGTCGCGATCAGATTGCCCTTGTTCGTAAAAGAGACCGCCCTGCCGTCGTCGCTAATGAAAGGGGAGATGATGACCAGCCGTTGATCGGAGGGGCTGGTGGAGATTCCGGTCTGCGTGGTCAGGTAGAGATTGGAGCCGGCGATCTCGTAACGATAGACCTCGCGGCTGTTGTTGAAATTGCCGGCGCTGTCGTTGACGACCGGCAGGTTCAGTTTCGAGCTGAAGGTGACAAAGGTTCCCGCGCCGTTGAGGCTGGGAAAATAGTTGTAATCGCTCAGCGCCCGGTTGCCGGCGTTCTGAGTCGTGATCTGGGTGAAAGCCCCGGTGTTGAGGTTGTAGAGGAAGACGTCGCGGACCTTCCCGCCCGTCTTGGTCGGGGTGACGCCCCCGGCCGATTCGAAGACCAGCCACGAGCCGTCGTCGCTCAGGTGCTTCGACGAAGCGCCCAGCACATTGATCGAGCCGTCGGTCGGGACGTCGGCATAGTCGGTCGTATTGGTGACCTGGGTCACCTGGTTGGTCGGGTCCCCGATCCGGTAGAGATAGATTTCGTTGTTGAGATCGGTGTTGCTGCCGCCGAAATTGAAACTGGAATTGAAGGCCAGGATCCGGCCGTTGCCGCTCAGGAACGGAAAGCCGTTCTGTCCCTTGACCTCGAACCCGGCAGTTCCCTCGCTGATCCGTTTGTAGGTGACCTGCGCGAAGCTGTGCGAGGCCACCTGATAGACGTAGAGCTGTGCGAGGTTGTCCTCATTCTGCGCGGTAAAGATCTGGGCGCCGCCCGAATTGAAATAGCGGCGGGTCGAGGCGAAAGCGATCACCGAACCGTCGTAATTGATCGTCGGCCGGTTGTTGTCGAAGACCCCGGTCGCCTTCGAGCCGGTGGTCTCGGTGATTCGCTGGAAGGTCGCGACGGTCGATCCGACCGGCAGCGTCGCCAGGTAGATCTCCATATTTCCATCGGGATTTCCGGTATCCGTCAGCAGCCCGCTGCTGGAGACGAAGGCGATCCGGGTTCCGTCGCCGCTGATGGCGGGAACGGTGTTGGTCGGAACGAAATTTTCCGGTTCACATCCGCCGGGGCAGTTGGTGTTGTTGACGGTCGAGCCTCCATCCGAACCGGAGGTCGATTGATTGCCGGTCTTCGTAATCTGAACGATCTTCCGCAACGTCGAATCGTAGACGAAGATTTCGTTATTGTGGTCGGTATTTTCGCCGGTGTAATCGTTCGTCGATTCGAAGACGATGCGACTTCCGTCGTTACTCACGCCTCGCACGAACGCGCCGCCGCCGGAGCCGGAGTTATTGGTGATCTGAATCATCGACGACTGTTGTGCGGCCGCCGGATTACAGTTTCCGGAGAACCACAGAGCGATAGCGATACACAACCAACAATATATTCTCTTCATGCCTTGCATTCCTGAAATTGGATAGAACCTCTACCTGTCGAGACATCGCTATATAAAGTCGGTTCCGCTCACTTTCCGGTTTGTAAAGAATGGTCAATGAGCCATCGCCATTCTTTACAAACCGGCCCCCCGGTTTCGACGACTTCTGTGATGACGAAAGCGGATTGATTCCTGGATGTCCGCTCGCTACCGCTCGTGGTACTGATTCAATCAAAATGCAGGAGGAACGCCAAATGTCTTGTCATGAGCAGACCGATCGATCCCGAATCCTGGCGGCATTGCGCCGCGCCATCAACAGTCTGCCGCTCTTAATTTTGATCTCGATCTCGACCCTGGCCCAGACCGAGACCGGTCAGATCTCGGGCCGGGTCACGGACGAATCCGGAGCCGTCATTCCCGGCGCCGCCGTCACCGTGAAATCGATTGAACTGTTGAGCGAACGTAAATCGACGACCAATCGAGAAGGGCTCTATGTGCTGCCCAATCTTCAACCGGGTTTCTACGACGTGACGTTTACGGCCGGCGGCTTCGCTTCGCATACCGAGCGGTTGCAGGTCACGGTCGGCTCGCACAATTCTCTCAACATCTTGCTCCAGGCCGGATCCGCCACCCCCCAGCCTGAAGAGAAGAAATCGAACATCAAGCTGATTCCGCTGCCGCAGCTCAAAGTCGAAGATACCTCGCAGACGGTCTCGACGGTGATCACCGAAAAGCAACTGCGCGACCTGCCGTCGCTGACGCGCAATCCTTACGATTTCGCGATCCTGTCGGGAAACGTCTCCCCCGGAGACTCCACGCGGCGCGGCGTCGGGCTGGCGATCAACGGGCAGCGCGCCTCGAGCGTCAATTTTCTAATGGACGGCGCGGTCAATAATAATCAGTATTCCGCGCAGGTCGGCCAGCGGGTCCCGCTGGAATCGGTGCAGGAGTTCAGGGTGATTGCCGGAGGGCTCTCGGCCGAATACGGGCGCGCGGCCGGAGGCGTGATCAACGTCGTCACCAAGTCGGGGACGAACCAGTTCCATGGCTCGGGATTCGAGTTCTATCGAGGGTCGGGACTTTCATCGAACAATTTCGACAACAACGCCAACAATCTCGACAAGGGAGATTTCACGCGCCATCAGTACGGCTGGTCGATCAGCGGCCCGGCCATCAAGGACAAGCTCTATTTCTTCAACGCCACCGAATGGACCAGGGTCCGCAGCGTCAACACGGTCATCAATATCGTCCCCTCTTCCGCCCTGATCGATAACTCTTCCGAGGCCACGCGCAACTATTTCGGCAGATTTTCGCGGACCACCGAGCTGCCCGCCGACAACGATGAGAACGCGAGCAAGCTCTACGAAAAGTCCGAGATTCTCAGTCGCTTCGGTACCCGGACCGTCAACCCGGACGGCACCATCTCCAACCCGAACGGCATCATCGCGGGCCAGGAGTTCAGCCGGATTCCGTCGGACCGGATCGTCTTCGGCCAGGTCGAGAATCAACAGGCGATCGATGCCGGGGGCGGAGACCCCCAGGACGATTTTCAGTCCGTGATCAGGATGGACTATAACTTCAGCAGCAAGGAGACGGTCGCTTTTCGGCTCGGTACCGATCGCCAGACGCTCTTCGACGGCACCACCAGTTTCAGCCCCTGGAACGGGTTCAATACCGGCAGCCGTCTGCAGAATGACAATCTCTCGCTTTCGATGACGCAGGCTCACTCGGCGCGGTTGATCACCCAGACCAGATTCGCGGTCAATCGCTTGAGTCTGCGCCAGCCGCTGGGCACCGCGGGATCGGTGCCCGGCCTCTATTTCTTCGCCAACGCCCCGTTGACCATCGACGGTTACGAGGTGGTCCTGCCGGGCTACTCGAACTACGGCCGCACCGTGCTGCCGTTCGGCGGACCGCAGAACGTCTACCAGTTCTATCAGGACGGGACGTACCTCTGGCGCAAACACGACTTTCGTTTCGGCGGGCAGTACAACTATACGCAGGACAACCGCACTTACGGCGCCGGGCAGAACGCCGTTCAGGTCCTGGATGGCGGAAGCTCGGTCGGGCAGGCGCTCGACAACCTGATCAGCGGCGATCTCTACAGCTTCACCGCGGCCATCGATCCGCAGGGCCGGTTTCCCGGCCAGAGCCTGACCTACGATACCGATACCAACCCGATCTATGCTCCCAACTTCACGCGCAGCAACCGGTATCACGAAGCCGCGGCCTACCTCAACGATTCGTGGCGGGTTCGGAGAAACGTCACGCTCAACCTGGGGATGCGTTATGAGTTCTTCAGCGTCCCCCACAACAAAGACCGCAACTTCGACAGCAACTTCTATCTCGGCGACGGCGCAAGTCTCTTCGAGCAGATCCGCAACGGCCAGGTCGGGCTGACCTCCGGCAGCGCGGCGAACGGCTTCTACAAATCGGACAAGAACAACCTGGCGCCGAGAGTCGGATTCGCGTGGGATCTTTTCGGCGACGGCCGGACCAGCCTGCGAGGCGGATATGGCGTGGCCTTCGACCGCGTCTTCGACAACGCCATCGTCAACATCATGAAGAATCCGCCGAAATACGCGGAGGTCGGGCTGGCGGTCGGGACCAACATCTCGGGGTTGGACATTACCGACAGCAACACCGGGCCGTTCGAGGACAACGGAACCCTGACGATTCCGCAGAGCAATATCACGGCGATCGATGCAAATCTCACGACGGCCTCCGCGCAATTCTGGAACGTCTCACTGCAGCGGGAACTGGCCCGCAACCTGGTCGTCTCGATCGACTATTCCGCGTCCCGTGGGCGAAACCTTTATGCGATCTCGAACCTCAACCGGATCGGTTCGGGCAATGTCTATCTGGGGGACGGCTGCACGACCAACTGCACCTCGCGCCTGAACAATCAGTACGCCGACATCAACATGCTGACCAATCAGGGCCGGTCGAACTATCAGGGCGTGACGTTCGGGATCGACAGCCGCAACTTCCTGTCGCGCGGTCTGCTCTTCAACGCGCGCTACACGTGGGCGACGGCGAAGGACAACATCAGTTCGACCCTCAGCGAGGGGCTCAACAATTTCAACTTCGGGTTCCTCGATCCGTTCAATCCGGACCTCGATTACGGCTACGCGGATTACGACATCCGTCATCGTTTCGTTTTGAGCGGGGTCTGGGATCTTCCGTATCAACCCAATTTCAAACCGTCGACGATCAGCGGATATATCTTCAAGTACATGCTGAGAGGGATGAGCCTGTCGGGAATGTTGACGGCACAGAGCGGCACGCCGTTCAGCGTCTACGACTGCTCGAACTCGATCAACGGGATCTGCATGCGAGCCGTGGGGAGCGCCGATTCCAACGGTTCGAGTAATCCGGCGGATGTCGGCACGCCCAACCGGTTCAGCTACATCGATCTCAGCGGATTGTCCTCCGGGTCCTATCTCAATCCGATCACGGGGACGTCGATCTTCGGCCCGTTTCCCTCCGGAATGACCGCGCGCAACAGCTTTCGGGGGCCCGGCAACTGGAACCTGGATCTCGGCCTCTTCAAGACTCTGAGCGTCCGGGAATGGGGGACGCTGCAGCTTCGCGGCGAAGTCTACAACGTCTTCAACCATGCCAACCTGTTTGTGATCGGCAGCGAGACCGACATCAGCCGCAACAGCTATGTTCCGGCCAAACGTGACGGTCGGCGCAACGTTCAGTTGGCCCTCAGGTTCAGTTTCTAAATCGGTACCGCGAGCGGCAGCGGGCGGACTCTTCGCGATTAAGCGTTCGTCGCGGACCCGCTCGTTACCGCTCGCGGTACCGATTCAATCGAGATCTTACTGGAGTGGAGCGGTACTCGTGAGCAAATTCAGGCAGTCACCAAAATTCACCCTCAAGGCCGGATCGTTACTGATCGCGGCGATTCTGGCCCTGACGGCCCTGACCATTACCCATCGCAGCAGCGCCAAACAAGAGCGTCGATCCGCGAAGGGCCGGAAGCCCTCCGCGGAGATTCAGGTGTCGCAGGAGACCCCCGAGCTGGCGGCCCTCAAACGCGAAGTCGATGCGAAGCGGCGCAACCCCAAATTTCTGTTGACCCGAACCGCGATCTTCGATCCGCTGGCCCAAGAACCCCAGGCGGTGCGGATCGGGGCGGCCAGCCTGGAGACCGTCAACATGCAGGCGGCGAGAACCAGGTTGGCCGCCAAACAGTCCCGGCCGGATCAGACCTCGACGGCGTCTGAAACCAGGGGATATTTCATCGTTCAGTTCAACCGCCCCATTCAGGCCGCCTGGACCGAGAACCTGCGGGCGCGCGGCTATGAGATCGGCGGATATCTCCCCAATAACGCTTACATCGTCAAGGTCACCGCGGCCGAATCGGCCAGGTTGAAGAGCCTGGGCGAAGTGCGATGGGTCGGCGCCTATGGTCCGGGGTTGAAGGTCGAGTCCGGGTTGGCCCAAATGGCGGACCAGGAGGCCACCGCCCAGGCGACCCTTGGGATTCAGACCGCGGATTCCGCGGACCTGGTCTCGGTCTCCTTCGTGACCTTCAGAGGAGAAGAGGCCGGGGCGATTCGCGAAGCTTTGAGCGCCGTTCAACTCGCCGGAGAGCCGGTGATCGAGGAGCGCGGCGATGAGCGGTTGTGGGGAGTTCTGCCGGTCAGCCGCGCCAATCTGTCGGCGGTGGTGACGGCTCTGGCAAACCTCGAGGGGATCGAGTGGGTGGAGCAGCGGCGCCCCAAGCGGCTGCAGAATGACAACGCGGTTCGGGCCATCCAGACCGGCTATCTCAGCAGCGATACGCCGCTCTATCGCAACGGTCTGACGGGCGCCGGCCAGATCTATGGGACGGCGGACACGGGGCTCGATTCCGACCACGTGCAGTTCAGGTACGGCGGCGACTCTTCGGCCCAGACGCTCTCTTATGCGACGAGCACGGCTTCGCTGGTCAACGGGTTGCTGCCGGTCAGCACCACCAATTCGAACAACAAAGTCCTGACCTACTATCTGCTCGGCAGCAGCGGCTTCGTGGACGAATCGGATAACCCGAACGGCGGACGGACGCTCGATGCCACCAAGATGTCGGGCTCGCGCTACCTCAACGCGGTGGCTTACGACGACAGCGGCGCTCAATACCACGGCACGCTGACGACGAGCGTGGCGGTCGGCCGTAACTATGGCGCCAACGGCAGCGGCGCGGTGCCGGGGATTCCGACCCGGTCGACCGGCGATGGGATCGCGCCGGACGCCCGCATCGTCTTTCAGGACGTGGGGCATCCGAGCGGTCAACTGCCCGGCGTGGATTCGGTCAGCCAGGCCCAGATTCACCGCCAGGCTTACAGCACCGGAGTACGCGTCCACAACAACAGCTACGGGCCGGCGCCGCCGGCGATCTACGATCAGGACGCGGCCGACGTGGACGACATGATGTGGCGGTTGCGGGACTACACCATCTTCTTCTCGGCCGGCAATAACAGCAGCGGCGCCTACCAGGTGACCAACGCGGCCAAGAACGACGTGGTGGTGGGCGCGACCGACAGCCCGACCGGCAAGGGCAGCTTCGAGAACCTGGCGAGCTACAGCAATCATGGGCCGACTTTCGACGGCCGACTCAAACCGGACATCGTCGCTCCCGGCACGGTCATCGGCGCGACGGAGAACTCCGATTCCCAGAACTCTTCTTCTTACGGCTCTTCGACCTCGGCGACGGCGCAGGACGCGGGGGTCAATCCGGACGATCCGAACAACGAGAGTACCCTGACCGAGGAGGGCGTCAGCGGGACCAGCTTCGCCTCCGCGGCCGCGGCCGGCGGAGCGCTGCTGGTGCGACAATATTTCACCGACGGATACTATCCGAACGGCGCGCGGAGTCAGGGGAGCGCCTTCAATCCGTCCAATGCCCTGATCAAGGCGATCATCCTCAATTCGGGCCGCAATCTGACCGGCCGGTATACGGCCGGCAACTATCCGCTCAGCACGAGCGGCCCTTTGCCGAATAACGGTCAGGGGTGGGGCCGCCTGGCGTTGGATGACGCGCTCTATTTTTCGGGAGACCGGCGCGAGTTGAAGGTTCTGGCCGATATCTGGAACGGCGCCACGGCGGCCGATTCCACGCGCCCGGCGTCCAATCCCGCTCTCATGACCGGCCAGACCCATACCTATCAGATCGCCAACGTCAGCAACCTCGAACCCTTGCGGATCACGCTCACCTGGTCCGATCCGCGGGCCGCGGTCGGATCGGTGGTGGCGCTGGTCAACGATCTGAATCTGGAGGTCGTGGCCCCGGACGGGACGATCTATCGCGGCAACATCAACTTCAGCAATGCCCAATCGCAGGCCGCCAACGGCGCCGCCTTCGATGATCGTAATCCGATCGAGGCCGTCTACCTTCAGAATCCGCAGGTGGGCACCTACACCGTGCGGGTAATCGGCCAGAACGTGCCGGGCAACGGGCTGACGGGGATCGTCGCGCAGCCCAACAACCAGAGCATCGATTCCAACCGGCAGGGTTATGCGTTGGTGGCGACCGGCAACTTTACCGCCGGCCCGCAGCCGGTGCTCAATCTGGCCTCGTCCGCGATCAGCGGCGGCGTCAACGCCGATCCTTTCATCAGCAAGAACGAGACCGTGACGGCCACGATCACCGTCAACAATCCGAGCCCGTTGGCCGCCCAGAACGTCGGCGTCACCGTGGAGGTGGACGGATCGAGCCAGGTCCCGGCCGGCTCGATCCGCCTCAATGGAGGATCGGCCGGGGCGGCGGCGGCGTTCAATCTCGGGAACGTGGCCTCCGGGGCGACGGCGACCGGCAGCGTTCAGATTACGCTGCTCGACGACGGCGTGCTCCGGGTCGGTCAGGCGATCGTCTTTAAGGTCACGATGACCCCATCGAACGGGTTACCGTTCGTCATGCTCTTCTCGTCATCTGCCCAGCTCAAACTGGTCACCTACCGCACCCGGTTCGAACCGGCGGTGGATCCAGGCGGAGGCGGCGTCGTCGTGATCCCCGAGGCCGACTGGAAGAAGCGAACCGACCAGGCGAATCGCGCGGACGAAGACGATCCATTCGACGGCGACTGGCCGCTCACCGGCGCCGTCTTCTCCGCCAACAACGGATCGACCAGCAGCCTGAGCGATCCCAGCGGAGCGGCTGAGGGATATGGAGTCGGCAGCACCAGCCGCAGCGATGGACTGGTCTACGACGATACGCGCTGGTGGACGCCGAAACTCGCCCTGCCCGGGCTCCTGCTGACCGATTCGACCGGGCTCGTCTCGAATCCGGAGCAGGCCGCCAACATCCAGGCCCAGATCGACTCCTTCGAGGTGGATGTCAAAGCCGACTTCTCCGGCGACATCGCGCAGAGCGTCAGTTCCGGCGACTTCTTCATTCTGCGGGCCCGCACCTATAACAACACGGTCTCGATCCGTTCGACCGATGACAGCGGCGCGACCGAGGCCGATTTCACCAACCTGCTCTACCTGGACGCCAAGAGCGTGGCCAATAACGGATTCATCCATTATTCCGGCAACAATTTTGCCAGCGGCGACGGGGTCTTCAGTTATGAGGACGATGAGGAGGACGCCGACAATTCCGAGGTCTTCTTCCGGTTCGAACTGCAGTTTCGCCGCAACAGCTATCCGCAATCGGGCGACGGCATCTTCGTCGACAACCTGGTGGTCCGGCTGAGAGTGGCCGATACGGCCGTCTATACCTCGCCCGTGGCCGGATCGGTGACGACGGTCGATGCCGCCGGCTATACCGGCACCATCACCCAGGGAGAACTGGTGGCCGCCTTCGGTTCGGGGTTCCCGGCCGGGACGAGCCTCAATTCGTCGGCGACGAGCTTGCCGCTGCCCACCGAACTGTCGCAGGTCTCGGTCAAGGTCAACGGCGTGGCGGCGCCGCTGCTCTTCGTCGGCGTCGATTCGACGGGCCTCTTCCAGATCAACTATCAGATGCCCTACGAGACGAAGGCGGGCGCGGTCGATGTCGAAGTCTTGAGCGGCACGAACCTGGTCGCGAGCGAATACCTGGTGGTGAGCGGCCTTCCCGCCCCGGCGGTCTTCACCGCGGACGCCTCGGGCCAGGGGCAGGCGATCGCTCAGAACCAGGACTTCTCGCGCAACGGCGATCCGTCCTTGAACCCCGGCGCGCGACCGGAAGCACGAGGCAACTATCTGATCGTCTACGGCACCGGGCAGGGATGGCAGTTGCTCGATTCGGTCTCGCATGAATTGTTGCGATTGCCCTCCGGATATCCGGCGCCCACCGATGGCCAGACCTTCATCACGGCCTCCACCCCGACGGTGACGATCGGAGGCGTGGCCGCGACGGTCTCGTTCAGCGGATTGGCTCCCGGATACGTCGGGCTCTGGCAGATCAATGTGCTGATTCCGGCCAACGCCCCGACCGGGACGGCCGTCCCGTTGGTCGTCTCAATGGGCGGAGCGAGCAGCCGGACCACGACGGTCGCTATCAATTAGTACTTTGGAAAGTAAATTTCTTGAAGTTTCGATTCGGAACCGCGAAAGACGCGAAGGCGGGAAAGACTGATGATTTAGCGCGTTTCGCGGTTTGTCCACCAATTTTGTGAGCAGCGTGATTGGGAGTTTTCAGTCAGGAGAAGGTTCTATGGTTATCGGTTTCCGTCTCGTGGCCGTTCTGTTGGCCATCTTCTTATGGGTCGCGGCCGCGCCGCGGACGACTCGAGCCCAGGGTGAGGCACCGCAGGATCTGATCGAAGATATCGAGATCCGAGGCAATCGCCGCATCCCGCGGGAGACGGTTCTTTATAGCATTCAAAGCAAACCCGGCGACATCTATAACGAGGCGGCCATCAAGCGCGACTTCAACTCCGTGCTCGGGATCGGAGTCTTCGATCCGATGGCGGCCAAACTGGAGATCGCGAACGGGCCCCGCGGCGGCAAGATCATTATTTTCGAGCTCAAGGAATATCCGTTGATCCGCGAGATGCAGTATCGCCATCTCAAAGCCGCCACCGAGAGCGAGATTCTGACGCGATTTAAAGAGCGGCATCTGGCTGTCAGTAAGGAGACGCCGTTCGATCCGGTGAAGGCTCACGGGGCGGGCCGGGTCTTGCGGGAACTGCTCGCCGAGAAGGGCTATCCGGATGCCGCCGTCGAGGTCGAGGTCGAGGATATTTCGGCCACTTCGGTCGGATTGGTCTTTGTGGTCACCGAAGGCCCGCGGGTCCGGATCCGAGAGATCGAATTCACCGGCGACTATCATAGTTTCTCCCAGCGGCGTCTGCGCAAGGCCATGCAACTGGTCAAAGAGGCCGGAATGCTCTCTTCGTTCACTTCGAAGGACATCTATTTTCGCGATAAGCTGAGTGAAGATCTGGAACGGATCAGATTCTTTCTCAACACCAAAGGCTATCTTCAAGCGAAGATCGGCGAACCCAAGATCACTCCGGACGGGATCGCGAGCAACGGTTTCCCGCTGCCGGTCCCGATCCTGCGAAAGAGCGGCCCGGGGCTCAAAATTTCAATTCCCGTCGAGACCGGGCGGCGCTATAAAATCTCGAAGGTCGAAGAGAAGGGAGTCGCTATTTTCCAGCCGGGGATCGTGACCGCCGTCTCCGGACAGAAGATCGGCGAGTGGGCGGATGCCAAGTTGATTCAGGACAATGTCTTCAAGGGCATCAAAGATCTGTACGGCACCCAGGGCTATATTCAGGCCAGCGTCGATTTCGTCCCCAAATTCATCGACAAGACCGAAGAGGAGGGCGAGGTCGAGATCACGCTCGAAATCGACGAGGGGCGGCAGTTCACGCTCCGGCGCCTGGAGTTCATCGGCAACATCCACACCCGCGACAAGATCTTGCGCCGGGAGGTGATGTTGAACGAAGGCGATCCCTATAATAAAAGGTCGTGGGACCTCTCGATCCTGCGCCTCAATCAACTGGGCCTGTTTGACGAGATCAAGGAGAAGGACGCGATCACCCGCACCAACGACCGCGACCAGACCGTAGATCTGGACCTGCAGGTGAAGGAGCGAGGACGCCAGCAGATTCAATTGAATGGCGGCGTCTCGGGCTATACCGGCAGCTTCTTCGGCATCAGCTACTCGACCAACAATCTATTCGGTTTCGGCCAGACCTTGAGCCTCGGTCTCTCCGGCGGCAACCGCCAGCTCTCGGCCTCGGTGGGATTCACCGAGCCCTACTTTCTGGGCAAACCGATCAGCGCCGGATTCGAGCTTTTCGCCCAGAGCCAGAAGTATTTCGGCAACAATTACAATACTTTCAGCAATTTTTATTCGACCTCGAACCTCTCGCAGGTCGATCTGGACGAGCTGTTCACGCAGAAGACGGCGGGCGGTTCGGTCAGCCTCTCGGCGCCGCTCTATCTCTTTACCAGGCGGTTCCGCGAATTCGGCCGATTCGCTCGAGTCGGGCTCTCCTATTCGCTGACCACTTCCCGAATCGAAGACCCGGAGGTCAATACCGACGACGATACGTCCAACGACATTCCGGTCACCTACAGCCAGCCACGGATTCTGATCAGCCGGATCACCCCGAGCCTGTTCTACAACACCTTGAATTCGGCGATCGATCCGACGCGCGGCCAGAGCCTCACGCTGGGGCTCTCGATTGCGGGCGGCGCGCTCGGCGGCGATGTCAAACTGCTCTCGCCCAACTTCGAATACAAATATTTCCGGCCTCTGCGGAGGAAAGATTCAGATCGGCCGCACGTGCTCGGCGTGCGATTCAGCCTGGGCCATGTGCGCACCTTCGGCAAACTGGCGGACAAACTGGTCAATACCCAATCGCTGGGATTCGTCGGCGGGATTCCGATCACCGAGCGGTATTTCCTGGGTGGCGAGAACGATGTGCGCGGATACAATGTCTCTTCGATCTCGCCGGTCTCGAGATATGACTTCTACAATTCGACGCGGAACGTGGTGGCCAAGGTCTCCGACTCTTCCGGCAACCTGATCGATATCGATGACGGATCGATTCAGTCCGCGACCTTGCGCCAGTACACTTATGACGCGCCGACCGGTCTCTGCGCCGCTCAGCCGACGCCCAGCACCTGCAACGTCAACCGCATCGTCAGAGAGGACAGCGACGGCAATGAAATTCCATTCTATACGGCCGTCGGCGGCGACACGCGCCTGCTCATGAATGTGGAGTACCGCATTCCCATCGCCGGTCCCGTCTCGCTGGCCAGTTTTCTCGACGTCGGGACGGTCTTCAATCTCCGCAAATATAACGATCAGATCGTCACGACCAACTTCGTTAACCAGACCCTGACGCCGAACGGATTGATCATCAACCCCAACGGATCTCCGATCACGGCCGCCGATCGGGATTTTATCAACTCGTATGAGGGCGAACTAATTAACGGTCTGCCTCCGGGCTACCGCCAGATCTATCTGCAGGGCGATGCCCGCTCCTACAACCTGCTGCTGCTCTCCAAGAGCGACAGCGGCATTCTCGACAGTCTGCGGGCCTCTCTGGGGATGGAATTCCGGGTCCAGGTTCCCTTCATCAACGTGCCCTTCCGCCTGATCTTCGCCTATAATCCGATGGCCAATCCCGACATCACCAATCCCAAAATCTTATCGCTCGAAAAACGCACCGTCATGAAGTTCAGCATCGGGCGCACTTTCTAGGCCCGGACCCCAGTCATAAATAGTGGAGAAAATAGGAAGGGCTTGCGTGAAAGCAGGGCGCTTTCACACAAGCCCGCCAACTCAGCAAAATAATTGAACTAATATTAGCACGATCGGCGTCGGTGTCAACACTGGGTTTCGGGCGCACAAATCCCTGAGGATCCAAGGGATTTCCCCTCCGCCTCCAGTCTCGATCAGAAGATCTGATGATAAAAATATGAGTGGATCGGTCAACAATAATACCTTAACCGATCCACTCTCAGTGTAGTTTCGTTTCCAGTTTATGAAGTGAAATCTAGACCGTTTTGGTCATTCAGAGATCGGGCTTGAAATCGTGGAGACCGGCCTTAATATTATAAAGTTATATATGAATACCGTCTCCACGCCCATGGTTTCGATATTATCTGATATAATTTTTGGTATAGCTTCAGTACGTATTACTCTTTTTCCTGAAGTACCATTGTGTCTAGATAGTGCATCAGCGGGGTCGTTGAAGTCTTTTCAGGAGCTTGGGAAAGTTTTGGGAAAGTTTTCGCTGAGTTTTTCCATGGATCTTCCAATTTGATATGAGCCAGCAAGTAAAGCACTTTTATGAATTCGGGCCTTTTCGCCTGGACGCTACGGAACGCCTCTTACTACGTGACGGCCATCACGTGCCACTCACCCCCAAAGCCTTCGAAGTGTTATTAGTCTTGGTGGAGAATGGAGGACACGTCATTGATAAAGATGAATTGATCAAGAAGGTCTGGCCCAACACGTTCGTGGAAGAGGTTAATCTAGCTAAGAACGTCTATTCTTTAAGGAAGATACTCTCGACCGGAGAAGCCGAACAATATATCGAAACCATTCCCAGGCGAGGTTATCGTTTCATCGCGGGAGTGAAGGAGGTATGGGGAGATGAAGTTTCGCCGCTGAAGCTGGAAGAGAGAACTCCTCTGACCGACACTTCAGCCGTACCTCAAGAGTCGCCGACTGAACCACAGCTCCGGCCGGGGCTGGAACCCGGCACTCAACCCGCGCTCAATCCGATTCAGCCGAATCCGAATTCCAATCCGATCAGTCTCGATCCGATCGCGCCCAATCCGAGCAGCCAGGATCCGGAACCGAGCGGGGAGCGGGTCGAAGAGTTGGAGGTGAGCCCGCCGGATCTGAATGCCTTGAAACGGGTAGGTTCTAAGCTTCATCTCGTCGACACTTCGGGGAGAAAGGTGGAGTCACGAGCCGTGAGGCTGCTGGCCCTTCTGATGCTCGTGGTGGGCGTTCCTCTGGGCGGCTGGTTTCTCTTCTTCCGTTCGCATTCGGAGCCGACGAATCTCATGGAGAAGATCGTCCGGGTCACCAGT
>DATEFT010000521.1:0-3158 GCA_035280505.1 Blastocatellia bacterium
GGCAGGTCCAGATAGCCGTCTTTCGGCAGCGGTTCATCGACGAAGAGGTCGCCGAAGATCGGAACGATCCGGTCCGCTTCCGGGCTCATCACCAGAAACTCCGCGAAGGGGGCATTCTGATGCGCGTACTGAATATGGTATGAGAAGACGCTTGAACCGTGGGGGACGCAGGGAATGTCGTAGGCGGCCGCCATGGCATAGATGCGCCGCGCCTCCGTCAACCCGCCGACCCAGTTGATGTCCGGTTGCAGGAGATCCGCGCAGCGGCGCGCGATCAACTCCCGGAAACCGTAACGTGTATATTCGTGTTCGCCCGTGCTGATCCACATCCAGTCGATGTGGCGCTTCAATTCGGCGTATCCGTCGTAATCATCGGGAGGGAGGCACTCTTCGATCCAGCGCAGATTGTAGGGCCTGAGCGCCTGGGCCAGCTTGATCGTATAGGGCACGGTCTGCGACATATAACAATCGAGCATCAAGGGGAAATCGGGTCCGACGGCCTCGCGGGCCTTCGCGACCAGTTCCACGTTCTTTCTGAGCCCCTCGTCGCCGTCGCCGGGCCCGTACGGACACGGAACCTTGGCCGCGATGAATCCCATCTCTTTCGCGTAATCGGGCCGGGCGGTGGTCGCATAGACCCGGAGCCGATCCTTGGTCTTACCGCCGATCAGCGCGTAGATCGGCTCGTCGCGCAGCTTGCCCAGGCAGTCCCAGATCGCCAGGTCGATGGCGCTGAGCGCCTGAATCGGCAGCCCCTTGCGGCCGTACGGCAAACTCGCCCGCCACATCTGATCCCAGATCAACTCGACGTTGCGCGGGTCCTGCCCCTCGACGAACCGGTTGAGGTGTCGCTCGACGATGTAGCACGCGGGCTCGCCGCCGATGCTGGTTCCGATGCCGACGATCCCATTGTCCAGCTCGACCTCGACCACCACGGTCCCGAGCGCGTTGATCCCCCAGCTCGTCCGGTTGGCCTGGTACGGCTGGTAGATCGACATCGGATTCGCAATCAGCGTGTCGACGATCCAATGCCCACGGCCTTGATTATGATAATCCGCGCCCGCTTCACCAGGGTCGATAATGAAGGCGCGCACTTCACGGATAATTGCTGATTTCATCGTTTTTATTGTTCTCTGATGATCGGCACAAAGAGGTCAGGGTTCGGAACGGAAGTCCTGCGGTCCGATCCGAATTCGCTCCTTGTCGGTAAATGACGGGAAGACACCCGAAATATAGAGGCAATCGAGGAGGAAGTAAAGGCACCGACTTCAGGACTGTACGACCACGGGCCGCTCGCCTTCGCGCACGGGCTCAGTGGAATTTAACGGGCGAAATCCCCGGCGTTCCATCTGGCCCCAGCCCTGCTTGCCGCGGAGACCGTCGATCACGCCCTGGGTCCGCCAGAGCGTCAGCAACTGTCGAAACCACAGGTTCTCCACGATGGCCGCGCAGAAGAGGCGCAGCAGATCTCGAGGCGACGAGTAGCGCCGCAGCGTCAGCTCCTCCAGAATCAGCGCGCTGACCGACAGCAGGATCCCGAACAGGATCGAGACCACGAAGAAGAGGCAGGCGGTCTCGGCCGAGATCAGACGGAGAGCCAGGCCGGCGACGGTCAGGATGTAGCCCAGCAGTTCGACCGCCGGTCCCAGCATCTCGAAGAGGACGAAGTACGGAAAGGCGAAGAGTCCCAGCAGCCCATACCTGGGATTGAACAGCATCCGCCGATGCATCCAGAGGCTCTCGACCGTGCCGCGTTGCCAGCGGTTGCGCTGCCGCCGCAGCATCTTGAGCGTCTCCGGAACCTCCGTCCAGCAGACCGGTTCCGGCACGAAGACCACGCGGTAATCGATTCCGGAGCCGCGCCACAACTTGTGCAGCCGGACGACCAGCTCCATGTCCTCGCCCACCGTGCTGGTGGTGAAGCCGCCGGCCTGGATCACAGCGGCCCGCCTGAAGACGCCGAAAGCGCCCGAGATGATGAGGAGCGAATTCAGGAAACTGAAGGCGATGCGACCGCCCAGGAACGCGCGCAGGTACTCGATCGCTTGAAATTGCGCCAGGAAGGAGGTCGGCGCGGCCACCCGCTGGACGCGGCCATTCTCCACCGTGCAGCCGTTGGCGATCCGGACGATTCCGCCGGCGGCGATCGTTCGTCGAGGGTCTTCCAGAAAAGGTCTGACGATCGAGAGCAACGCATCCGGCTCGATCAGGGAGTCGGAATCGACGGCCGCGACCAGCGGGGTCCGCGCATAGTTCAACCCGGCATTGAGCGAATCGGCCTTGCCGCCGTTCTCCTTGTTGATGACCAGCAGCCGAATCTGGCCGCACGATTCGTAGACCGCTTTGATCGGTTGGGTCGAGATGCTCCCCGCCGGCTGGCGGCTCGACCGGTAGAGTTTGAATTCGTCGATCAGCAGATTGAGCGTCTCATCGGTCGACCCGTCATTGATGACGATCACTTCCAGCTGCGGATACTGCAGGTTGAGCATGGCGCGGATGCTGTCGCGAATCGTCGCGGCTTCATTGTAGGCGGGGGTCAGAACCGAGACCGCGGGCACCAGGGCCGACTTCAACAAGGCGTCGTACTCGGTGCGTTTAAGCCGGATGCGATAGGCGCGGATGGCGAAGAAGCCCAGCACCATGAGGACGAAATAGGCGGTATTGATCACGGCGACATAGCCGATGATCACCCGTTCGCAGAAATAGAATGTCGAATAGAACAGATCATGCCAGTTCATTCGAGTCTTGCGTACTCATAACGGCCGACCCTCACACACTCCAGGGCTTCCAAAGCCAACTTGGCCGCCGATTGATTGGTCGATTGAATCTCGTCTTCGAGAACCTTCATCCCTTCCGCCCCCAGCTCGCAGAGCGCGTAAGCCGCCGCCCGCGCCACGCCTTTGTGCGTTTCGTGCAGGAAGAGCAGCAGGGTGGGAACGGCGCTTTCGATCTTGAGGCGCCCGCAGGCCCGCGCGGCCCCCATCTTGATCAACGGATCCGGGCTGTTCAGTCCGTCCAGCACCGCCGGAATCGGATCGATCTCGCAGGCCACATAATTCAACACCCGGAAGGCCGCGGTCCGGACCTTCGGATTCGCGTGCCACAGGAGGTCTGCGACTTCCGGCAGCGGCAGGGCCCGCCGCCAGGCTTCGATCACC